>JBMLQZ010000185.1:0-1713 GCA_049241285.1 Chitinophagaceae bacterium
CCTCCATTATTTCTTGAGCTCTTAACTCTTTTTCTTCTTGAGATAGCGTATCTTCTAATTCATAAGCAGAAGTATTTTCTTCATGGCTATAAGAGAATATTCCAACTCTGTCAAACTTATGTTCTACTAAAAAGGCTTTCAATTCTTCTACATCATCTTCTGTTTCTCCAGGAAAACCAGCAATTAAAGTGGTTCTTAAACAAATACCAGGAACTTTTTCTCTTATTTTATGAATTAGTTCACTCATTTCTTCTCTGGTAATATTTCTTTTCATGGCCTTTAACATGTTATTGCTAGCATGTTGTAAAGGCATATCTAAATATTTGCAAATATTACTATGCCTGTTCATAGCATCTAATATTTCAAGCGGAAATTTAGATGGGTAAGCATAATGCATTCTTATCCAAACCAATCCTTCAACTTCTGCTAATGCATCTAATAATTCAGGTAAAGCCCTTCTTTTATAAATGTCTAAACCATAATAGGTAAGTTCTTGAGCAATAAGCATAATTTCTTTTACCCCTTTCTTCACCAATGCTTCTGCTTCTGTAACCAATTGTTCAATGGTTTTGCTTACATGTTGACCACGCATTAATGGAATGGCACAGAAAGAACAAGTTCTATTGCAACCCTCACTAATTTTTAAATAAGCATAATGTTGTGGAGTGCTTAACAATCTTTCACCCAATAATTCTGTTTTATAATCTGCTTCAAATTGCTTTAGCATCAAAGGCAATTCCATGGTGCCAAACCAAGCATCTACTTCTGGCATTTCTGTTTCTAAATCGTTTCTGTATCGTTCACTTAGGCAACCTGTAACATACACTTTATCTAGCTTGCCTCTTTTTTTCAGCTCTAATTGATCAAAAATGGTATTAATGCTTTCTTCTTTTGCTTTATCTATAAATCCGCAAGTATTTACAACCACAATATTGTGGTCTAACTTTTTATTTTCATGTACTACATCAATTTCATTTGCTTGTAATTGTCCACTCAGCACTTCACTATCCACCAAATTCTTACTACAACCTAATGTGATGATGTTTACCTTATTTTTTTTAAGTGTTTTTGCTTTCATAATAGTTGGCAAAAGTAATTGATAAACCTTTTCATTTTGTTGAAACAGTTTTTCTATTGGTGATAAATAAAAAAGCTACCGTTTGGGTAGCTTTTTGTAATTGAAATATATTTTGTTAAATAGCAGGTTCTTGCTGGCTTAAACAATGCCAACTTCCCAAGCCCCAAATTACATCTGTGCTATCAATACCAATAACGGGTCTATCTGTAAAACATTCACTTAAAATAGACAATGCTTTATCATCATTTTTATCTCTAAAAGTAGGTACAATAACTGCACTATTGGCAATATAAAAATTGGCATAAGAAGCTGGTAAGCGTTGATCTTCATAAATTACAGGTGAAGGCATAGGCAACTCAACGATATTTAGTTGTTTACCAGAAATTAAACGCATTTGCTTTAATGCAGTCAAGTTTTCTTGTAGTAAATGGTAGTTTTCGTCGTTTTTATTTTCTTCAACAACTGTTACAACCGTATCTGTATTTACAAAACGAGTGATATCGTCAATATGTCCATCAGTATCATCGCCTACAATTCCATCGCCTAACCACAAAATTTGCTCCACACCATAATATTGATGAAGGTAATTTTCAATTTCCTTTTGTGATAAATGTGGATTTCTGTTTTCATTTAAT
>JBMLQZ010000186.1:0-6304 GCA_049241285.1 Chitinophagaceae bacterium
ATAAACTATCATCCTCAATACCAAAAGGAATTAGAAAAAAAAATTACTACAAAAGATTTGGTTAAAGCAGCAAAACAGCATAAAGCCACTACACAAGAGTGGTTCAGCTCTGCTCGTAACTACGCCGTTTATGCAAATGAAAGCGGTTTATACGATGATATTTTGCAGTATCTAAAAATTAAAAAATAACTAGTTTCTTTTCCACTTTTTCGCATAACTTTTTAATGGCTATGTTAGATTATGACGCATATATTCAAAGAGCAGAATTGTTGAGACAACAACATCGTATTAAAGATGCAGAACAACAATTAGCAGTGGTGCTTCAAGCCAATCCTAATCATGGAGAGGCTTTGCAAGTATTAGCTCATTGTAAAATTGATAGCAAAAAATATACAGAAGCAAAGTCAATATTAAAGCAATGCTTGCAAAATGATGCGAATAATGATTATGCTTTTTATTTACTTGCATTTGCACATTATCATGAAAACGAAAACATTCAAGCGAAAAAATTCTTAAACAAAGCAATCAGTATTTTCTCGTATAACGATGGTTATTTTGCTTTATTAGCACATATTTTATTGGATGAAAAAGATTATCAGTTAGCGTTAACCACAGCTAATGATGGGTTGGCAATTAATCCAGAAAGTTTATCTTGTTTAAATGCTAGATCAACTGCTTTATTTAGATTGAATAAGAAAGATGAAGCTTATGAAACTATTAACGAAGCCTTATCAATTGATCCTGAAGATTATGCAACACATGCAAATTATGGTTGGCATTATTTAGAAAAAGGTAGGCATCAACAGGCTGCAACACATTTTAAAGAGGCATTAAGGAATAACCCCAATTATGAATATGCAAAAGAAGGTTATAAAGCTGCATTAAAGTCTAAATTATATTTTTATAGATGGCTTTTACAGTTTAATCTTTGGATGTCTAAACAAAAATCTTTATTTAGAATTGGGATGATTATTGGTGTTTGGCTGCTGATACGTTTAATATCTATGCTTACAGCAGACTCTGCATTAAGAGCTATCGGAATTGCTATTGTGGTGATTTATTTTTTAGTTGCCATGCTTACATGGTTAGGAAGTGCTATTGCTAATCTATATCTGCTTTTTACAGCACATGGAAAATATATTTTAAACAATAGTGAGCAATGGAGGGCTCGTTTAATAGGTATAGCATTAGGTGTTGGCTTAATATTATACTGTTGTGAATTGTTGTTTCAAATACCCTTAACAATGCTTGCAATATTAATTGCTTCTTTATCTATTCCATTAACAGAAATTGAATTTCCTATTAAACTTTTCAGAGGAAAATCTAGGGTAATTATTGGGCATATTTTACTCACTTTAGCTGCGTTAATGATATTATCAATTCCATTTCATGAAGATTTATTTTTATTTTTTGGAGTGTTATACATGATATTTTTTATAGGATTTATGTGGACTGGCACTGCCGCTGGATTTTAATTTTTGCATTTTCATATCAATAGGTTTTGAATAAAATGATTAATGGAATGAGTTGATATTGTTAGCTGTACATGAATATTTACAGAAGCATTTTCTTTTCTTATTGAAAATTGACCGTTAGAATAAATTAACTGTTGCTTCATGTTTGTTCAGGTTATTTTGGTATCCTTTTAATAACCCAACATTATTCCACATGAAAAACTACTTACCATGTACAATCTTTACGATTGCTTTCTTTCTTTGTATTAAAGTAAATGCTTTTTATAGCGATACAATACAAATTTCACCACAACAAATAAAAACCAATGTTTTAATTGAAGGCACTCATAGTTATTTAGTTTACTTTAAAATGGCTAAAGATGCTCCAAGAACCCAAGCACAATTTTGGACAAGAACCATCTCTAAAACCACACATAATGGTAAAGATGCTATAGAAGTAAATCAAGTTTGGGAAGATAAAGATTCCATTATGCATTCGGTTAAATCTGTTTGTGATGCAAAAACTTTTCAAACTTTTACACATGATTCTTGGTGGAAACAAAGAGGTACTACTTCGGTTGATTTTGAAAACAAAACTATTGCAGTAAATAATAAAACAATTACACCAGATGATACAAGTAGAATGGCAAAAAGATTGCTTCAATGTTTTCAATCTGCACAAAACGAGTATCATTTAAATTGGCATCTAGATTTAGAAGTATTTCCAATTTTACCTTATAAACAAGGGGTTACTTTTATTATACCTTTTTACGATCCTGGAACTACAGCTACTTTTACTAAAGTGGCATATACAGTAACTGGTTCAGCTGAATTAACAGGTTATAACCAACAAAAAATTGATTGTTGGTTATTGTCTCACGAATCAAAAGGGAATAAAGAATTGTTTTGGATAAGTAAAAAAACAAAAGAAGTTTTAAAGCTAGAACAAGAAATTAACGGGAAAATTTATAGGTATAAAATAAAACTAGGCTTTAGCATATAAATTAAAATATTGTAACAAATTGTTGCTGTAAAGCATCGAGCCCTTCTACTAAAAATCCCTCTTTTAAAAGAGGGATTTTTTGATATTATATAGTTGGAAAGTTTAAGCTTCTACCATAGTTGACTTCTTTACAAACATATCTGAAGAGATAGTTGTAGGTATGGCTATGTTATTGATTAATTCTTCTTCTAACACATTGGCAAAGGCTTCAAAATAATCAATTACATCTTCTCTTTTATTTCTGCTTAACCATCTAAAGCCACCATCTAATTTATCTAATACTTTTCTATCTTCTAAGTACTCAATATTATGAATATCTGTAGGTGTTAAACCCAATTGTTGTAGTTTGGTTAGCAATAACGTTACAGGTGCATTTGTTGTGGGGCAAAAATCTTCTGCTAATTCAGTCCACTCACCAATACCTGTTTGAGCGTAAGTAAGAATTTCTTCTTTTGATAATTGTGTTACTACTTGTAATAAGTTGCCACAATTACAAGCACCATGATTTCCCCAAGCATAATGAGCCCCGTTTTTTAAACGATTTGCAGTTTCTCTTAAAGCATCTATTAGAGCAAAATTTGCATGTGCCATAACTAATTAATTTATTTTATAACAGTAAATACAACAGAATTGTTCTAAAATAAATTACACAACGTTACTGCCATAGCACTGTTTAATAAGCTGCCAAATTAAAGTGTAATTAGTTTAACTGAACTGCAGGTAAACGATAATGTTGACTATCGTAAACAAATAATTCTTCTATTTCGTATGTCCAGTATTTATACAATGGCGATTTACATAAATAATTATCGGCTTCAGCCTTGGTTTCACAATTTAAAGTTATCCAACTTGTTTGCGATTCCATGCTTACTGCATAGCTATCTATGATGCCTTTGTTCATTAAATAGTTAATGTATGTTCTGTGAGGAGGAACCAGTGTCATAAACCTTTCGTCCATTGTAAACTTAATAATTGCTTGAAATTTTTGCATAGCATTTTATTTACTTGTTTTAACTATAGCAAGATTGATGCTAAAGGTTTCTCAACTGGCAAAATAGCAATCGTACACCTAATATACTGATGTTATTTCATTATTTTGATGTTTATTATCAGATATAGCTGAAAAT
This sequence comes from Chitinophagaceae bacterium, assembly GCA_049241285.1. Classification (GTDB taxonomy): domain Bacteria; phylum Bacteroidota; class Bacteroidia; order Chitinophagales; family Chitinophagaceae; genus Parasediminibacterium. The sequence goes on from JBMLQZ010000186.1 coordinate 3,585, forward strand.
AATATTGCTGCTTGTTTTACTGAATTTATTTATGATGTTTTATTGGTATAGCCATTTTCAGTATGAAGCAATAGTTTACTTTCAAAAAATAAAAAAGCCCTTTTGATATGTCAAAAGGGCTATAGTAAGTATTTATCAAAGTTATTTATTCAACTTTTGTAATCTTAATCATATTGGTATGCAAATGTAAATGAACTGGTGTGCTGCCAGTATTTACCACAACATCACCAGATTTTAAATGACCTCTATCTTTTAAAATACTAATTTCATCGGCAATAATATCATCAATATTGCTTTCTTCATCGTAGTAAAATGCTCTTACACCCCAACTTAAGCTTAATTGATTTACCAATGTTTTTTCTTTGGTGAATACGAAAAGTGGAGATTGTGGTCTAAAGCTACTAATTACAAAGGCTGTATAGCCACTTTGTGTCATACAGATTAAGCCTTTTGCATTTACATCAGCTGCTAATTTACAAGCGTTGTAACAAACAGCATCGCTGTAGAATGATGGTGAATGTGGTTGGGGTTTTAAATCGTCTTCACGGTTATATCTATATTCTTTTTGTTCTACTTCTAAAATTATTTTACGCATTGTTTCAACAACTAAAGTAGGATGTTGACCAGCTGCAGTTTCGCCACTTAACATAACAGCATCTGCACCTTCAAGAACGGCATTTGCTACGTCTGTAATTTCACTACGATTTGGCTTCACTCTATCAATCATACTTTCCATCATTTGTGTTGCCACAATTACTGGCTTAGCACGGTGAATACATTTACGTATTAATTCTCTTTGAATTAAAGGAATTCTTTCAACAGGTAATTCAACACCCAAATCGCCACGAGCAACCATTATAGCATCGCTTTCTACAATGATGTCTCTTATACAAGTAAGTGCTTCTGGCTTTTCAATTTTTGCAATAATTTTTGTTTTGCTTTTCTTCTCATCTAATTTACTACGTAATATCACAATATCTTTTACACTACGTACAAAACTTAAAGCAACCCAATCGCATTTTTGTTCAATAATAAATTCAAGATCTACTAAATCTTTTTCTGTAAGTGCTGGTAAAGAAATTTTAGTATCGGGTAAATTAATTCCTTTTTTTGAAGATAAAATACCACCTAAAGTTACTTGTACTTTTACATTTTTTTCTTTAGTAATGTCTACAACTTTTACTTCAATTTTACCGTCATCAATTAAAATGATATTTCCAACTCTAACATCATCGGCTAAATTGGGGTAAGACACATAAATTTTTTCTAAAGTTCCAACACATTTTTCGTTGGTGAAAGTAAGTATATCACCTACTTTAAGGTCTAATGCATTGTTTTCAATTTCGCCTACACGTAGTTTAGGGCCTTGCAAATCTGCTAGGATAGAAACATTGTACGATTCAGCTGCATTAATTGCTCTAATGTGGTTAATGATTTGAGCTTTATCTTCATGAGTTCCATGAGAAAAGTTTAATCTAAATACATTTACTCCTGCTCTTACAAGATCTAATAATTTTTCATAAGTATCGCAGTCTGGCCCAACCGTTGCAACAATTTTTGTTCTTTGTGGTGTGTGATGAATTGCTACCTCTTTATTCGTAGGCTTGTTAAGATACTTATCTACTTTTTTACTCATAATAGGTGTTTGTTTGTATGTTGTATTTATATGAATTAAAAAGCCAACTAGCATTATGCTAACTGGCTAATATTTTTACAATTTTCATCCACTCTTGACCAATCTTCTGTTTTTGTTTTACAGCACTGTCTAGTGGGGTATAATGAATTTTATTGTTGATTACGCCAACCATTACATTGCGTCTTCCAACCATTAAGCTTTCTACAGCATAATAACCCATATGGCTAGCAATCAATCTGTCATTACAGCTTGGTGAACCACCCCTTTGAATATGACCTAAAACACAAACTCTTACATCGGCTTGAGGAATTCGTTGCTTTATAATTTTAGCAACTTCTTCAGCACCGCCAAATTCATCACCTTCAGCCACAACAATTAGGTTTACTAATTTTTTTCTTTTTTCTTTTTCTGTTAAAGAATTAATTAGTTCTTCAATATCTGTTTTTGTTTCAGGAATCAAAATATTCTCTGCACCTGTAGCAATTCCACTGTGTAAGGCAATATATCCAGCATCTCTACCCATTACTTCTACAATAAATAAACGGTCATGAGCATCCATGGTATCTCTAATCTTATCAATTGCATCAACAGCAGTGTTTACAGCTGTATCAAAACCAATTGTTATATCGCTACCAGCAATGTCTTTATCAATTGTTCCAGGTAAACCAATACATGGAATATCGTATTCGTTACTAAACTTTTGTGCACCTTTAAAGCTTCCATCACCACCAATAACTACTAAGCCATCAATACCATATTTCTGTAATGTTTCGTAAGCTTTTCGTCTTCCTTCGGGCTCATAAAATTCTAAACAACGAGCTGTTTTTAAAATGGTTCCACCTCTTTGAATAATATTGGCAACACTTCTACCAGTCATTGGAATAATTTCATCATCTAACATACCAGCATATCCTCTCATAATTCCAAAAACTTCTAAGCCATAATAAAGACCTGTTCTTACAACGGCTCTAACCGCTGCATTCATGCCAGGAGAGTCGCCTCCTGATGTTAATACCCCTATTTTAGTTACTTTTTTCTTCTCCATTATTAAATTAATTGCTTGCTTGTTGATAAACCAAGTTTC
>JBMLQZ010000187.1:0-1029 GCA_049241285.1 Chitinophagaceae bacterium
ACACCACCAACGTATGATGAATTACATTGAATCGTTTAAAATGCATTACAAAAATGATGGTAATCCATATGGTAATAAACTGACCAGCAATTGGTATTAATTGTAACCAGAACCAATGTTTTTTAATTGCTGTTTTTTCAACTATTAACCAAGTATTGTAAAATGGAATGAATGCAAGAACGGGATTTAACCCTGCTTTTTTAAACATGCCATACATACCTGCATGCCAACCAATAATTCCAACAATAAAAAGAAACAATCCCATAATTAAATTTTAAGAGTGGCAAAAATAAAGGTAACCGTTCTTAAAAAAATTTCTATTTTAAGAATGCTTAATTTGTATTTGTGAAAGAAATTTTATTACACTACCAAAAGTGCTTTAACAATTTGTTGCACAAAAAAACTACTAATGTTTTTTTCATTAGTAGTTACATGCAATTAAATCATTGATTTTTATTTCTTTTTGATGATTGATTTTTTTGGAGCTGCCGTTTTTTTGGCAGCTACTTTTTTGGCAAATGCACCAGGCACTTGTTCTTCAATCATTTTTTTCACATCTTCTAACGTTATTGTGGCAGCTTCTTCAGCTGTGTATTTTCCACCTTGAGGCTTATTGAGCAACTTAAGCATTTTTTTACCAAAACGAATAAATGCACCCCATCTGCCATTTTCAATAGAAATTTTTTCTGATGGCCATTGCTGTATATATCTGTTGGCTTCTTTTTCTAATTTCTTTTCTATTAATTCCTCAATATTTTCCTGCGTTAATGCATCAAAATTGTAGCCTTTTGGAATATTAATGTATAGGTCATCCCATTTAATGAAAGGTCCAAATCTTCCTTTACCCTTTGTTACTGGTTTTTCTTCATAATAGCCAATTGCAGCATCGGCAGTATTTTTTTGTGCTATCAACTCAATGGCTCTTTCAACAGTAATATCTAAAGGATCTTCGCCTTTTGGTAAAGAAATAAATTGATCTTTAAATTTTACGTATGGTCCAAATCTTCCTACATTTACAATTAACTCTTC
>JBMLQZ010000188.1:0-8423 GCA_049241285.1 Chitinophagaceae bacterium
CAATATCAGATAAACCATTTACTGTACTAAAGCGTTCAATTTCATTATCAATATCAATACTAAAAATATTGCTACCTGTAGCACAATACAACTTATCACCTATAACTACTTTTAAAGCATTTTCGTACGATAAGTGTTCTCTCCAAAAACCAATTGGTTGTAATTTGTTTTGTGAATTAGCGGTAGTTAAATTGTAGAAAAAGAAAAATAAGACAAGTGAATAAATGCGTAAAAATGATTGTATTTCTTTATGTAGCAACATACCTAAAAATCTAATGAAGGTAGGTATTATAAACCAAAAGCTTGGTAAACTGCATCTTGTATTTTACCTCTTACACTTAATTGTCCTAATTTATTGTTATTTCTTGTTGGGTTAACTCTGTTTGATAAAAAAATGTAAATCAAATTATTTTTTGGATCAACCCAAACACAAGTGCCTGTAAAACCTGTATGGCCATATGTTTGTTCAGAGACTTTAGCTGCTGGATAAGGTTCTTTTCTCGAAGCATTATCTTTCTCAGGCTTATCAAAACCTAAACCTCTTCTACTAATTGTTGATTGATAAGAAGTAAACAAGTCGATAGTTGATTTTTGTAAATATCTTTTGCCATCCATTTCACCACCATTTAAAAGCATTTGATACAGTTTTGCTAAATCGTAAGCATTACTAAATAAACCAGCATGACCAGCAACACCACCAAACATTGCAGCGCCTTCATCGTGTACATCTCCCCAAATATGTTGTTGTCTAAAATGTTTTTCTACTTCTGTTGGTACAATTTCTTCAAGCGAAATTTTTTGTCTTGGTAAGTAAGTAGTAGTGATCATATTTAGTGGTTCGTAAAAATGATGTTGTACATAATCATTTAACAATTTACCTGATACAGCTTCAATTATCTTTCCTAAAAAAATAAAATCATTATCACTATACACATATTTATCCGAAGCAGTAAGTTTACTTGTAAGAATTCTTTTGTGTAAAGTGTCTTGCCAAGAGTTTTTTAAATACAGGTTTTCAGCTACTCTGTACATATGCGTTTTGGTTGGTTGGGTAGAAAAAAAATTAGGTAAGGGATTGCCAGTTGCTGAATCAATTACTTCTTTATAAAACGGAATAAAAGGATTTAATCCAGCTTGATGTAACAATATTTTTTGAATAATTAAACCTGCTTTATCTGTACCTTTTACCCAAGGTAAATAATCACCCAAAGTTTTATTTAAGTCTACTTTACCTTCTTCATATAATTTCATAATACCAACTGTAGTAGCAGAAATTTTTGTTACAGAAGCAAGGTCAAAAACCATATCATTCGTAACTACTTTTTTTTTATCAGTATTGGTATAACCAAATGCTTTGTGATAAGCTATTTTTCCATCTTTTGCTACTAAAACAACACAACCAGGTGCAGCACCTTTGGCAATTGCATCATTAGCAATACTGTCAATAATTTTTGTTTTTGCACTGTTTAAAATTAGTGGGTTTGCTGGAAAATTATTTTGATATACTATACCATCTCCAAATTTAAAATTCTCACAAACGGTTACAGGTAATTTGCCATTGGCATTTAATTTTCCTTGTAACCAATCAGCCACAGCTGCTTGTGTAATATCATCATCTTCATATGCAACAGATACGTTTAATGCACTGCAAGAAAACTTTAATGCATAAGGATTGCCAAAATAAATAACCATTGCATTATTCTGCTTTTGCAATTCTGTAACTAAGTAAATAGCAGCTTTACTTAATCCATAATCGTTAGCTGGTCTTCTACTATAGTTATGCATTCCTACCACAATAGCATCATATCCTTTAGCATAAATGCTATTTAAAAATTGTTGTGCAGTATTAACATCTGTTTTGTCTGCAGGTACAGTAACATTTTTATCATCCATCAATTGAGCACCAATAGCTGCTTTTGAACCAAACAAATACACATCTGCTTTTACATCATTTTTTAATTGTTTGATAATGGTATTTTCTCCAGCTGCACCAATTGAAACGTAAGCAATTCTTCTTGTTGCTTTTAATGGTAATAATATAGTATTTGATTGCTTTAAATGTGTAATTGCATTTTTTGCAAGTAATGCTTTAATTCTATTTGTATGTTCGTTTAAATCGGCTAATAAATTTGTTGTATCAATAACTTGCTTGTTGTGTAAACCTAAATTATACTTAGCTAATAATATTTTTTTTACTCTTGCATTTAAGTCTGTCCACGATAATTTTCCAGCCTTTATAGCTTCTTTCACCTTTTCAATTGCAGCAGGAACATCTTCTGGTAAACAAAGCATATCATTTCCTGCAATTAATGCTTGTGCAGATGCTTCACCAGCAGGGTAAAATTTAGTTATCCCTTTCATTCCAAGACCATCTGTAAAAATAATTCCTTTGTAGTTCAATTCGTTTTTCAATAAACCAGTTACATTTTTATTCGATAAAGAAGTAGCTTGATTAGCAATTGTATCTATTGATGGAACAAATAAATGAGCAATCATCATACTACCTACACCTGCATTTATTAATTCTCTAAATGGATATAATTCTAATGAATCTAATTGTCTACGGCTTTTGTTTATTACAGGCAAATCGTAATGGCTATCTACAGCAACATCACCATGACCTGGAAAATGTTTGCCACATGCCATTACATTTACATTTTGCATTCCTTGCATATAAGCAATTCCATATAAAGCCACTTTGTATTTATCTTCTCCAAAACTTCTATCGTTTATTACCGGATTATTGGGGTTGTTGTTTACATCAATATCAGGAGCATAATTAACATGAATGCCCATTCTTTTACATTGGTTACCTACTGCTTTACCAAATTCATAAATTAGTTTTTTATCTTGAGTTGCACCCATCATCAATTGTCTAGGATAGTTGATAACGCTATCTAAACGCATTCCTACGCCCCATTCTCCATCAATGCAGATCATTAATGGCGTTTTAGTGATGTTTTGATAATAATTTGTTAGTAATGCTTGTCTAAGTGGGCCACCTTGAAAAAAGCATAAACCACCTACATTATATTCCTGAATTAATTTTGTTACTTGATCAATATGGTCTTTACCTAAATTACTGTGAGCCCTAATAATCATTAATTGGGCAATCTTTTCATCAGTTGATAACTTCTTAAACTGTTTATTTACCCACTTTTTTGCTGATTTCGATTCTTGATAAAATTGTTGTGCATGCACAATAGAAACCAATAAGCATACTGTAGCTAGGAAGAAAGATTTTTTCATATCAAGTAAATTGACTGCCAATTTATACATAAAAACTTATTTTTTGCGTTTTTTTGCAGGAATTGAAGTCTTTTTTTATTTTTTTGAAGAAGAGACAAATAAAAACGCATTTCAGTTGGTTTAATTAAAGAAAACATTTCTAAGAACTTTAATAGAACTTTATTCTTAAAAAACATTCAGGGATAGTAAAATCACTTTTTACATCTGCTTTAATATATGCCAAAGTAAAAGGCTACCTCAATTTGTTGAGATAGCCTTTTGTTTTATTTCAAAAATATTTTAACAGAAAAAATTATGCTTCAGCATCAACGTTTTCTTCTGTGTCGTTAGTTAATACCAAAGCAACTTCATTGGCTTTTAATAGTACAAACCATTTTACCATTTTCTTCATATCACTAGCATAAACTCTTTCAAAGTCCATATCTGGAAAAACTTTGGTAAAATAAACTTTCACGGCTTTTGGATCTTTTTCAGATGGCAACACTTCTTTATGTTTATCCATTGCATGAAAAACATCTATCAAGTTTACATTTTCTCTAATGGTAAAAACTTCTATGCTTTCTAAGTGAGAAAAATTATGAATTCTTGAAGAAACAAATTTGATTGATTTATCTTCTAAATTTTTTACAATAGCTCCATCAGTTTTACTGCCTACTAGTTCAAATAACCCACTTATTCCAGTGATTGATATCAATTTACTATACTCCATAATGTCTTTTTAAGAGGTGCAAAATAAAGGGAAAACAATTAAACCTAATAGACAACAATTTTTTGTTTATGTGGCATTAAAATGCTTAACAAATTGTTAAGACAAATATTTAAGTAAAAAAGGAAATGCATTTGTAGTAAAAAAAACATTTCCCTAAATCAATAGCAAGATTGATTGGTTATAAATTTTTTTCCATTTCAAAATGAGGAATGGTTACTTCTTCAAATTCTGCACTACAAACGTTATAGCCAAGTTTTTCATAAAAACCCACAGCACTTTTTCTAGCATGCATTACTAGTCTTTTATAACCTGCATCTCTTGCAACATTTTCTGCAAAGCTCATCAATACTCTGCCTATTCCTTTACCTTGTAAACCATCTAAAACAGCCATTTGTCTTAGTTTATCATTTTTGTGGTCAATTTTTTTTAATATACAGCAACCTTCAATTTTTTCTTCATCAAAACAACCTAATAAAATATCTTCTTTTTCTGCTTCTAATTCTTCTTTTGTAAACGACAAACCTAATGGAGTTCGTAAAATAAGCATACGCAAATCAACCATTTGTTTGTATTCAACACTTCCATAATCAATAAACTTCAATGCCATAAATTCATTTCTTAGTCGCCTAAGATAAAGCATTTCACATTAAAATAAACGCTTTTTAGTGCTGTTTTGAAGTTTTTTATAGCTAAAAGCAGCGATTGTGGAAACAAAATTTATTTAAAAACTTGCAGTTTTGTCAAAAACTATATTTTTGCAGCCGTAACTAAAATAAACTACAATGTCAGACATCGCAACTAGAGTGAAGAAAATCATCATAGACAAATTGGGTGTAGACGAAGCTGAGGTAACAAATGAGGCTTCTTTTACAAACGATCTTGGTGCAGATTCTTTAGACACCGTTGAACTAATTATGGAATTTGAAAAAGAATTTAATATTTCAATTCCTGATGAGCAAGCTGAAACCATTACTACTGTAGGTCAAGCTGTTGCTTATTTAGAAGAAAACGCTAAATAAGACTTCACGTTTTACTTGATGTAATATTATTTAATCCGCCAATATTGAGGTGTTACACCATCAATATGGCGGATTTTCACTTAAACGAACTATCGCTATATGCAATCTAAAAGAGTAGTTGTAACCGGTATTGGAGCCTTAACGCCTCTTGGAAATAATTTGAATGATTATTGGAACGGACTAATTAATGGAGTTTCTGGTGCCGATATGATTACACAGTTTGACGCTTCAAAATTTAAAACACGTTTTGCTTGTGAAATTAAAGGATTTGACCCTACTCAATTTATGGATAAAAAAGAAGCCCGTAAATTAGACAGGTTTGCTCAAATTGCTTTAGTAGCTAGTGATATGGCTGTTGAAGATGCTCAAATTAATAAGGATAATGTAGATATCGATAGAGTTGGGGTAATATTTGCAAGTGGAATTGGAGGCTTAACTACCTTTCAAGATGAGGTAATTAATTTTGCTAATGGAGATGGAACACCACGTTTCAATCCATTTTTCATTCCAAAAATGATTTTGGATATTGCTGCTGGTCAAATTTCTATGCGTCATGGATTTAGGGGTCCAAACTATGCTGTAGTAAGTGCTTGTGCAAGTAGTACTAATGGTATTATTGCTGCCTTTGATACTATTCGTTTAGGTAAAGCCGATGTTGTTTTAACTGGTGGCTCAGAAGCAGTTATTAGCGAAGCTGGTGTGGGTGGTTTTAACGCCATGAAAGCAATGAGTGAAAGAAATGATGACCCAACAACTGCAAGCAGACCTTATGATAAAGACAGAGATGGCTTTGTAATGGGAGAAGCAGCTGGTGTATTAGTTTTAGAAGATTACGAACATGCTACTAAGCGTGGAGCAAAAATTTATTGCGAAATTGCTGGTGGTGGTGCTACAGCAGATGCCTATCATTTAACAGCCCCACATCCTGAAGGATTGGGTGCAAAAAATGTAATGATTGCAGCTTTAAAAGATGCAGGAATGCAGCCTGAAGAAGTTGATTATATTAACACACATGGTACTTCAACACCTATGGGTGATGGTGCCGAAGCAAAAGCTATTACACAAGTTTTTGGCGAGCATGCATATAAATTAAATATTAGTGCCACCAAATCTATGACAGGTCACTGTCTTGGTGCAGCCGGTGTAATTGAGGCAATTGCTTGTATAAAAAGTGTTATTCATAACATTGTTCCTCCTACAATTAATCATTTTACAGACGATCCAGAACTTGATCAAAGACTTAATTTTACTTTTAACAAAGCCCAAGAAAGAATTGTTAATGTAGCATTAAGTAATACTTTCGGTTTTGGTGGTCATAATGCTTGTGTAATCGTTAAAAAATATATTGCTTAAAAAACTGTGCAAATACTCCAAAAACTTTTTAAAAAGTCAACATCTAAATCTTTAGAAGAGAGTTTAAAAAATGTTTTAGGTATACAGCCCAAAAATATACAGCTATACATTACTGCATTAAGCCATAGAAGTATTAAAGACGATCCGAGTGAAAACAATGAGCGTTTAGAATACTTAGGTGATGCAATTTTAAGTGCCATTGTTGCCGACTATCTATTTAAAAGATATCCTTATAAAGGCGAAGGCTTCTTAACTGAAATGCGTAGTAAAATGGTAAATCGTTTACAGTTAAACGATATAGCTGTAAAAATGGGTATTAAGAAAATTGCTTTATATAATAAAATAGATAATTCTTTACGCAATAGTCAAATTTTCGGTAATACCCTAGAGGCTATTGTAGGTGCCGTTTATTTAGATAAAGGCTATCGTTCCACACAGCAATGGGTATTAAAACAAATCATTATTCCTCACATGTTTGTAGATGATTTGGAGTTAATTGACATTAATTTAAAAAATAAACTCATCGGTTGGGCTAGCAAAAATGGCAAAACACTCAGTTTTGATTTGAATGAAGAAAAACAAGAAGGAGGTAGAAGAATTTTTATTATAAACACTGTTTTAGACGGTGAAATTCTTTCTCAAGGAAAAGGGTTCAATAAAAAAGATGCTAGTCAAGCTGCAGCCATGGCAGCCATTGAAAAGTTAGGATTATAACCGTTGTTTTCTAAACAACAAATTATTTGTCACTTCTCATTTCCTGTTAAAAATAAATTGGATACGAAATATTTAACACAAACATGTAATGGTTATGTACATGTAACCTAGCTGTACTACATTTGCAACCTATTTAAGAATTGATTGTTTAATTATTTAATACAAAACATATGGAATACCGTATTGAAAAAGACACAATGGGTGAAGTAAAAGTACCTGCAAATGTGTTATGGGGTGCTCAAACACAAAGAAGTATTGAGAATTTTAAGATAGCTCAAGATACTAATAAAATGCCTAAAGAAATTATTAAAGCATTTGCTTATTTAAAAAAGGCAGCAGCATTAACCAATTTCGATGCTGGTGTTTTATCAGAAGAAAAATGTGCTTTAATTGGACAAGTATGTGATGAGATTTTAGAAGGAAAACTTGACGATTTTTTTCCACTTGTGGTTTGGCAAACAGGTAGCGGTACGCAAAGTAATATGAACGTAAACGAAGTTATTGCTTACCGAGCTCATGTAATTAAAGGTGGAAGTTTAAATGATAAAGACAAATTCATTCATCCAAATGATGATGTAAATAAATCTCAATCTAGTAACGATACATTTCCTACAGCAATGCATATTGCAGCTTATAAAATGTTGTTAGAAGTTACTATTCCTGGTATTGAAAAACTACGAGATACACTACAAGCCAAAAGCAAGCAGTTTATGCAAGTAGTTAAAATTGGTCGTACCCATTTTATGGATGCAACACCACTTACCGTTGGCCAAGAAATGAGTGGATATGTAAGCCAATTAAACCATGGATTAAAAGCCATAAAAAATACACTGGCACATTTAAGTGAATTGGCTTTAGGTGGAACAGCGGTAGGTACAGGCATCAATACACCAAAAGGTTATAGTGAAAATGTTGCAAAACATATTGCTAACCTTACAGGTTTACCATTTATTACTGCTGAAAATAAATTTGAAGCATTAGCAGCTCATGATGCAATAGTAGAAGCACATGGAGCTTTAAAAACCGTGGCTGTTAGTTTAATGAAAATTGCTAACGATGTAAGAATGTTATCATCAGGCCCACGTTCTGGAATTGGAGAATTGTTTATACCAGACAACGAGCCAGGAAGCTCCATTATGCCAGGTAAAGTAAACCCAACACAATGTGAGGCTTTAACCATGATAGCAGCTCAAGTAATGGGTAACGATGTTGCTATAAACATTGGAGGAAGCATGGGGCATTTTGAGTTAAACGTGTTTAAACCCGTAATGATTTACAACTTTTTACACAGTGCAAGATTAATAGGTGAAGGTTGTGTAAGTTTCAACGATAAATGTGCTGTTGGTATAGAACCGTTAGAAGCCAATATTAAAAAGCAT
>JBMLQZ010000189.1:0-1728 GCA_049241285.1 Chitinophagaceae bacterium
GGCTTAATAGCTACAGATGGTAAAAGCAAAATAACCAATCTTACTGAAAGTGGCTTTAACGATGCATCAGCAAAATGGGTATTAGGTGGTAAAGCTATGATTTGGCAAAGCAATAAAGATGGATTAAAATCTGTAGCACAAAGTGGTAGCACTCAAAAAGATGTTTATGCTCTATTTTTTAGTAAAGAGGCATATGAAAAATTCAACTTATCAAAAGAAGACTATGCATTACTAAAAGAAATAGAAGAACAAAAAACAAAGGCAGATTCAACAAAAAAGAAAGCAGATAAAAAAGATAGTGTTGCTATTGATTGGGATGGTTTAGATACACGTAAAATTAAACTAACCATACATTCATCTAACCTTGCTGATGTATTGCTAAGTAAAGATGGAGAGACCCTTTTTTATTTGGCAAAATTTGAAAAAGGACATAACCTCTGGAGCACAAATATTAGAACGAAAGAAACAAAAATGTTGGTGCAACTAAATAGCAATGGAGGAAGTATGCAATGGGATAAAGAACAAAAAAACATTTTTGTAAATAGCAATGGCAATATTATAAAAGTTGATGCAAGTAGTGGTAAACAAGAAACCATTCGATTTAGCAGTGAAATAATGGTTGATGTAGTTGCTGAAAGAGCATTTATGTTTGAACATGTTTGGAGAAGAACTAAAACAACATTTTATACCCAAACTATGCATGGAGCAAATTGGGATGCTTTAAAAACTGACTACCAAAAGTTTTTACCACATATTAGTAATAACTACGAGTTTACTGAAATGCTTAGTGAATTATTGGGCGAATTAAATGTTAGCCATAGTGGTGCTTCTTTTAACAACATGTCAAGCACTGGTGATGCTACAGCTAGCCTTGGAATATTTATTGATTATAATTTTAAAGGATCAGGAATTAAAATAAATGAAATCATTCATAATGGACCATTAGATAAAGCAGAATTAGATGTAAAAGCAGGAATGATTATAGAGGCAATAGATGGAGAAAGTATTACTAATGATAAAGATGTAGCCTATTATTTAAATAGAAAGGCAGGAAAAACTACATTATTAACTATTTCAAACGGTGCCGTAAAGAAAGATATTGCTGTTAAGCCAATTGCTTTAAATGAGCAGAATGACTTGTTATATAAAAGGTGGGTAAAAAAGAACCAAGACGAAGTAGAAAAACAGAGTAACGGTCAATTAGGGTATGTACATATTCCAGGAATGAGCGATGGTGTATTTAGAAATACGTACGAAGATGTTATGGGTAAATATGTAAACAAAAAAGGTATTGTAATAGATACTCGTTTTAATGGTGGTGGAGATTTAGTTGCAGATTTAGCCATGTTTTTAAGTGGTAAAAAGTTTATGGATTATACCACCGATACTCGTAGCAATGGATTTGAACCAAATTTTAGATGGACAAAACCCAACATTTCATTAGTGAATGAAGCTAACTATAGTGATGGACACTGTTATGCATTTATGATTGCTGAATTAAAGCTTGGAAAATTAGTAGGAATGCCTGTGCCTGGTACTTGCACATTTGCAGCATGGGAATCGTTAATAGATTATAGTATTCGATGGGGGGTTCCACCATTGGGTTGTAAAACTGTTTCAGGCTTGTATTTAGAAAACAGTCAAACCAATCCAGATATTCAAATCATGAATAATTACGAACAAATTATTAATGGTAAAGACCAACAATTAGAAACAGCTATAAAAGAG
>JBMLQZ010000190.1:0-4009 GCA_049241285.1 Chitinophagaceae bacterium
ATCCCAAAATACTGCTGTTGTTTTTTCTGGTAAAAAACTAAGTACAGTTTGTGTATATTTTGCATTGTTTTTATGCAATAAAAAATAATTCGAAAATACAGTTGGATTTGCATGAACATAAATACATCCTTCACCCATTTTAATTTTAATAAAATTGGGTTGCATATTTTCATTTACACCAAGAATAAATGTGTTATTATTTCTCTTAAGTGAATCGAAATAAGCATCTTGTTGAATGGGGCCTCTCATTTCATACCATGATGTGTCTTTAACTGATTTGGCAACAAGTTGAATTTTTCTAGATGATTGATTTAATAGAGTACCACTTGAAAGTGAAATGCCTAGTGTATCTAACAAATTTTTGCTATAATCATTGGCACTTAAAAGTACTGAGTTACCATTACTAGTAAAATCAAGTAATTCATCAATATCTAATTCACTCAACATTAGTTTTGGAGCAATTAATACATAGGCTGTACTTTTCTCAAATTTGTTCTGTAAGCGATTGTAAACAGGTTCTCTAAAACTTTCGATACTTGCTTTTGGAAATATATGTTTCAACTGTTCATAAATAATGTAAGCACCAAAAGGATTTTTGTCTTGTTTTTTTAATGAAATATTCCAATCGTATGGTTGTGGTTTATTAAGATTGGCTACAAGATAAATCACCAATAAAACAGTAGAACCAATAGCAAAAAATCTATAACTTTTCATAGGCTATAGTTGTTTTTGAAATTGGTGAAACAATGTTTGAATTTCTTGAAATGCTGTAGCTGTTAAGTTAGCTTCACCATACCAAACAAAGTCGAAATGTTTGGTTAATGCACTAAATAAATGGTACAAGTTGTGATTTCGCATTTCTTGCACATACGCTGTATTGGTTTTATTAATTTGCCATTGTATGTACGCCTTATCAGCTAGTAATTTTAAGGTTTGCAAATACAATAATCGAATGGCTAAACGAAACGCTTCTTGATCAATTGCTTGTTCAATTGCTTCATTAAAATCAATGGTATGAATGTTTTCTTGCTGTGTAGTGTATGCTAATTGCTCACTATTATTTCTCTCAAATAAACTAGTGCTACGTATTTGTCTAATCTTCCAAATGAAAATACCAATTAATATCAGGGCAATAATAATGATTGAAATATTTATGGTTTTTTTTCCAGACTTTGAACTGAATAATTCATCAATTTGTTCCCAAATAAACTGCCAAAATCTATCCCATAAACTAATGGGTTTAATAGTTACTTTATCATAATCAAATGCCTCTTGTTTTTTGTATTCAGATACATCCATTTCTCTTATCATTAATTCAGAGCTAGTATCTATTAATACATAAGGTTGCTTTGAAAAACAACAAGTAATAGAAAATAAGGTGACTAAAAATGCTAAAATGTAACGCATTAATATTGCTCTTCTGTTTCTGAATTAGACGTGTTTGAGTTGCCAACAGTTTGTAGTCTACTTAACAAACCATTTCCATCTTTAATTTCTACCAAACTATAATATTGCAAGGCTATTGCAACAAAAAAGATAATATACATCACTTGACTAAAAATATCTAGCACCCCTGTAACAATACCAACTGTTTTTGAAACATCGCCTGTGGTAAAATAAGATGCTAAACCAGCAATAGAACCAATAATTAAAGAAATAACAGACGAGCTTACTACATATATTAAATAGGCAATAATGTACACACCAAAAGAATTCCAAAAGTTATCTTTAATAATATAAAAACAACGATTTATTCCACTGCTTAAAGAGGCATCTTCTACAATAAAAATTAAGTTAATAGGAGCAAATACTACCATTAACCAAATGCCTGGTAAAAGGCAAAATAAGGTACCAATTGATACTAAAATTAATAATACAATAGAGTAGAAAAATATGGGAATTAAATATCGAAAAGTTTTTGACCAAACAGCATCTACCGTTGGTGATAGGTTATTGTTTTCAACATATAATTTTACGTAAACTGCTAAAACTACTCTAGTAACTAACCAACTAAGTATCGATAAAAAAAGCAGTAAAAAATAGGTAGGTGAAAGAAAATCATCGAATGGATTTTTGTTGATGAATGAATTTTCTGCACTTTTTGTTTGTAATTCTTTAAAAATACTCGAAAAGGTATTGTCTTGATAAATTCCACCCATAATACCAGAGGTAAGAATAAAAAAACCTCCAATAGCTAAAAAAGTAGTTAGTAAAGGTTTTAATTCTTGTTTTATAAACTGGAAAGTATCGCTAAGAACTTGTCCAAAATCTCTTACTTTTCTAAATTCAATTTTTTGTTCATCCATAACTGTATATTTTGTTCGTTTTCTGTTGTTAATTCGTTATTGACAATACGTTTTACTTTTCTCGATAATTGTATAGGATACCATACAAAATACCAAACTATAAATAATAGTGATGCACTTAAAATGCCAATGCTAAGCCAAATAGGCATTTCGGTATATTTTGTTACAAAACCTTCTAAAAAAGCTGCTGCTAAAAACATGGGTACTAAACCAAATACTATTTTAAACCCATCTTTGCCTGCTTTTAAAACACTTTCCATTCTGGTAAATGATTTAGGAAACAAAATGCTGTTGCCAAGAATAATTCCTGAAGCACCTGCAACAATAATACTCCATAATTCTAAAGTGCCATGTATAAATACTACTAATATAAATTTTGAACCCAAGCCTTTGGCAATAAAAAAATATTGAAAAGAACCCATCATTAAGCCGTTACTTAGTAACATCCAAATGGTGCCAACAGAAACAAAAATGCCCATAATGTAAGCAATAAATGCTACTCTTATATTATTAAAAGCAATACCAACAAACATTTCAAAACTATTCTCTTTATAAACACCAAAGGGATCGCCTTTATCAATATTGTCTAAAGTCATGTTTACATAATCATCACCCAAAATCAATCTTACAAAGTTTTCATCGTATTTGGCACTTAATGCACCCATTAAAGTAAATGCAATAAAAAAAAGAAATGAGTATAAAAAATAGCGATGATATTGTTTGAATAATAAAGGCAGTTCAAATTGCCAAAACCACCAAATTCTTCCTTTTTTATTTTTTTTGTTGATATAAATTTTTTGATGAAAAGTGGCTGCCAAACCATTTAAATATTGAACCGTTTTACTTTTTGGATAAAAGGTTTTGGCATAACCTAAGTCGTCTGTTAACACAACAAATTTTTCAGCAAGATCATCGGCAGAAATTTGTTGCTTTACTGCTAATTCATACTCCTTCCATTTTTCGGCATTTTGCTTTAAAAAAAGAGATTCTCTCATGCAGATTAAATATAATAACTAAAAATAGTGTATGATTGCGTACAAATACAAATTAATTAGAAATTTTGTTACATAATTTTATTTAATGAATACCATTTCTATTACCACATCACAAAATATTGAGCTGGAATATGATTTAGCAAGTTTGGGAGAACGTATTGCAGCTTACCTTTTAGATTTTGCTATTTTAATACTATATGTTATTTTATTTATGACGATTATTGGATTAAGTGCTATTGCTTCTTTCATTGATAAAAATATGTGGTTAGCACTGTTTTTAAGTTTTCCAGTTGTTTTTTACCATTTGCTTTGTGAATCTTTTTTAAATGGTCAATCTTTTGGGAAACGTATCATGAAAATAAAAGTAATTAGTATAAAAGGAGATGAACCGTCATTAAGTCAATTTATTATTCGGTGGATTTTTCGAATGGTTGATTTTACCTTTTTTTCACCAGTATTGGCTTTAATTTCAATTGCAATTAGTAAAAACAAACAAAGAATAGGCGATTTAGTAGCAGGAACAACCTTGGTTAGAACAGTGGCAAGAACCCAATTTGAAGACACTATTTTTTCACAAGAAATTCCTGAAAATTACGAGTTTCATTATCCAGAAGTGATTGAATTAAAAGATAATGATATGCAATTGGTAAAAGAAATTTTAAACAATATTCAAAAAAGTGGCAATACTATGTTAGCAGTTCATGCAAT
>JBMLQZ010000191.1:0-3393 GCA_049241285.1 Chitinophagaceae bacterium
AGCTGAATGGAGAACTAGTTGGAGTGGTGCTGGTCCTGTTACTGATACAGCAATAGCTGGTAATGATATTAAAAAGTACACTGCTGTTGATTTTGTTGGTATACAGTTAACTAACCCAATAGATGTAACTTTAGCTGACAGTGTTCACATAAGCGTTTGGACTCCATCGGCCTCTGCATTTGGTATTAAAATAGTTAATACAGGTGGTGGACCAGCTAACGAAAATCTAGTTTGGTTTGATGGAAACCCTGGTACATTCAATAGACCTAAACCAGCTCAAGGCCAATGGAATGATTATAGTCTTCCATTATCACTCTTCGCTACAGCAAATGGAGCTAATATATTAACTGTAAGAAATGCTATTCATCAAATATTATTTGTAGGAACTGCACCATTTAACAATAATACTTATTACATTGATAATTTCTATTTCTCTAGTTCAACTAATGTTTTACCTGTTGATTTCAAAGCATTTACTGCAACTAAAGCAAATAATAGTGTTCAGTTAGTATGGGAAGTTGCTAATGAGGTAAATGTTAGTGGATATTCAGTAGAAAGAAGTGTAAATGGAACTAATTTTGCAGCAATTGGCTTTGTAAATGCTAGTTCTAAAAATAGTTACAGCTTTACTGATGCAAATGCTGTTAGTGGTACAAATTATTACAGAATAAAAAGTGTTGATAAAGATGGTAGTGTAAAATATTCTAGTACTAAATCTGTGAATAACAACGGAAATAAAGCTGAATACGCTATTTATCCTAATCCTGCTTCAAATGAATTGGTGCTTAAAAACCTTGTAGGTTCAAACAGTGTTTCGATAATTGACGTTGCTGGTAAAGTTGTTTTAAACAGAGTTAATGTTACCAACAATAATGCAACAATTAATATCACTTCAATTAGTAAAGGGTTATATACTGTTGTTATAAACAATGGTAAAGAAAATAATACCTTTAAATTGGTGATTGAAAAATAAAACTTGTTTCAGCAATCATTTTAAAAGCAATGGAGTATTTATACTCTGTTGCTTTTTTTATGCGAATGAATGATGTGATTGTTAAATCTTTTCAAACAACTAGCTTTAATTTCAAAAAATCAATAAGCTGTTTTTAATGCTGAAATTTCTAGTACTGATAAAGAATTGTCGCTAATACAAAGAGTTAGTTTATATGAATTGCAAACTGATTTCGACTTTTTAATCTTTATTTTAAGAATGATATTACCCATTTTAGTTATTGCTCCATCCGAAAAAGGTGGTAATGGTGTATTTACTACTACTCAAATTAAAGTAAATACCATTGTAGAAATTTCTCCTGTAATTGTAATGCCCAAAAAAGATAAAAAACATTTAGACGCTACATTTTTATACAATTATATTTTTATGTGGGGAGAAAAGAAAAAGCAGGTGGCTTTAGGTTTAGGCTACATATCCATGTACAATCATAGTTATCAAGCCAATTGTGAATACGAAATGGACTATACTAATAACACAATGATTATAAAAACTGTAAAAGCAATTAAAAAAGGAGAGGAGTTATTTATAAACTACAATGGTTCTTGTGATGATGCTACCCCAATTTGGTTTGATGCTTTGTAAATCACATTATAATAAAGGTTGTAAAATTTCTAAATGTTTGTAAAGTCATGTACATCTAAAGGAACAGGTCAATTCTATGTCAGTTTTTTATTATTAACATCACACTATTTCATTAATTTTATACTGTTTTAGCAACTATTTTTTCATACTTTCTATGAATATTTAAAACCTAATGACTGTTTTTGATAACGAAAATTTTCAACTATCTAAACATTGGATTGGTGTATTAGAAGATGATACAATTGCATTTGAAAAAATTCATCGAATACTTTTTAAGAGTTTATATAACTACGCTGTAAAGTTTTTAAATGATGAGGACTTAGCTGATGATGTAATACAAGATTTGTTTATTAAAATATGGGAAACTAGAAAAAAGATAGGAAATGTAGATAAAGTAAAATCCTATTTTTTTACCGCCCTTCGTAGGCAAATGTTGAATAAAATACGTAATGAAAATCTTAGACAATTAAAGCTAAGTAATTTTGAAGAGGCAGACATAACATTTTCACAAGAAGAAATTGTTATAAAAAGAGAAAATGAAATTTGGTCGCAATCAAAAGTACTTAGTTTACATAATCAACTACCAGCTCGACAAAAAGAGGTGATTTATCTACGTTATTTCGAAAATCTTTCCAATCAAGAAATAGCCCATGTGATGAAAATACATTACTAATCTGTTCAAAATCTTTTACAAAAAGCAATAGAAAAACTTCGTAAGTCAGATTTACTTACTGTTTTGCTTTTACTAAGCTCATTTTTAAAAAATTTTTCAAAAATATAGTTGTAGAAGAGTATAAATAGGTATTGATGTGTGTCATCAATTAAAAAAACTGAATGTCCGAATTGGAATCTCCAAACCAAAACGAAAATCAATTGCCTTTTTCTTTTAAAGTAAAAGAGGTTTCTGATGCTTCTCGTGAAAGCAACTGGAAAGCTGTAGAGAAAGGAATTGATCATTTAAAAGTTGTTCGATTGAGAACAAAAAGAATCATTCAATTTTCTATTGCGGCAATTTCCATTGGAATTGTTTCTATATTCTTGTTTAGCACATTAACGAAATCAAAAGAAACCGGTTACCAAATATTTGCCACAACTTTTGGCGAAAAGAAGCGAATTGTATTACCAGATAGTTCAGTGGTGGTATTAAATGCAAACTCTTCTTTTAAAATGCCAGAAAGTTGGGATGCTATTTCTGATAGACAGGTTTGGTTAGAAGGAGAAGCTTTTTTTGAGGTAGAGAAAAAAATAGCTACACAACAAAAATTTATCGTTCACACTAAAGATGTAGATATCAGTGTTCTTGGTACAAAGTTTAATGTAAACACTAGAAAAGAAAAATCTGTTGTTGCCCTTGAAGAAGGGAAAATCCAATTAATATTTGTAGATAAAACTAAAGGTGAGGCGTATCAATCTAAAACATCTGTTGTAAAAACTATTGCACCTGGTGAGGTTGCAACTATAGATGAAGAAAAAAACTTGATAGTTAAGATTGATAAACAAATTAGTTTAAGAAGTGCTTGGGTAAGAAACGAATTTCATTTTGATGAAACCCCTTTAACAGAAATTGCTTTATTACTAAAAGAACAATACGGTTATAAAGTAGAATTTAAGAATATTAATCTAGATGATAAAATTTTATCTGGTGATTTAAGGGCTGCAATCATAGTTATCACGCCAATTGTGAATACGAAATGGACTATTCTAATAACACTAATGATTGTAAAAACTGTAAAAGCAATAAAAAAAGGAGAGGAGTTATTTATTAACTACAATGGCTTTTGTATTGATACTACCCTAAT
>JBMLQZ010000192.1:0-1894 GCA_049241285.1 Chitinophagaceae bacterium
CCTCAAGCATTTGTGGGAGTAATTGGTCCGTTGGTAGAAGTGCCAGTATTAATTTTATTGGTAAAAGCCAGTTTATGGTTACAGAAAAAATATAATCGATAATAGTTGAATATTTATGCTGAAATTTTTTTCACCATGGTTAATATAGTACCTACGGCAATTAAATCTTCTGAAGTATCTTTTACTTCAACCAACCATTTTACAATACCCTTATCAATATCGGTTTCAGTTCTTTTTTCTTGACTAATTTTTTGCTTACAAGTAAATTGAACCAGAATAGTTGTACCAGCATAAACAGGTTTTGTAAACCTAAATTCTTCAATACCATAGTTTAATAAAACAGGACCCTTATTGCTACCATCAACAAACAAACCGGCGGCAGCACTAAGTATAAAATAGCCATGAGCAACTGGCTGCTCAAACAATGTATCAGAAAGTGCAGTTGCATCGGTATGAGCATAAAAATGATCCCAAGTAAGATTGGCAAAGTTGCTAATATCAGCAGCGGTAATGGTTCTTTTTCCTGTAATTAATGCATCACCAACCTGTATTTCTTCAAAGTGTTTTTTAAATGGATGAATCTTGTCTAATACAGGTGTAGCATGTTGTTGATAAACATTGCTAATAGCAGTAATAAAGTTAGGAGATGCTTGAATGGCGGTTCTTTGCATATAATGATGCAATCCTCTTAAGCCGCCCATTTCTTCACCACCACCAGCTCTTCCTGGTCCACCATGAACAAGCATAGGTAAAGGACTTCCATGTCCTGTGTTTTCTTTAGCATTTTCTTGATTTAAAACCAATATTCTACCATGATGTGTAGCTGCACCTAACACATATTTTATAGCAATACTTTTATTAGTGGTAACAATGCTACTACATAAAGAACCCTTTCCTAACTTAGATAATGTAATAGCTTCATCAATACCTTTATAAGGCATTAATGTGGCAACTGGTCCAAACGGCTCTAAATCATGAGTTGCAGTATTTATAAATGGTTCACTATTGAATAATAAAATTGGACTCATAAATGCACCAACCTCAGCATTTGCATCAACAACACTAATATGGTCTGTTGTGCCGTAAAGAATAGAAGATATTGGCAACAGTTTTTTTACTTGTTCTAGCACTTCTTTTCGTTGTTCAACTCCTGCTAATGAACCCATTTTTACAGTGCTATTTAGAGGGTTGCCTATAATAGTTTGTGCCAATGCTTCTTGTAAACTTTTTGTAACTGCTTCAACCATATTTTCAGGAACAAAAATTCTACGAACACCCGTACATCTTTGTCCACATTTTAAAGTCATTTCCTTTCTCACTTCCTTAATAAACAAATTCCATTCAGGCATATTAGGGGTAACATCTTCTCCTAAAACAATACAGTTTAAAGAGTCGGCTTCCATGTTAAATGGAATATTGTTTGCCAATAAATGTGGATTGCTTTTTAAGAGTAAACCAGTGCTTGCAGAGCCAGTAAACGTAACCACATCTTGACTATTCAATTGCTGTAATAAATTGCCTGCACTACCACATATCAATTGTAAAGCACCGTTTGGTAAAATATTACTTTCGATAATTAGTTTTACTGCTGCTTCAGTTAGATATGATGTAACAGTTGCAGGCTTTACAATTGCAGGAACACCAGCTAGTAAGTTTACAGCAATTTTCTCTAACATTCCCCAAACAGGAAAATTATAGGCATTTATATGAACAGCCACTCCTTCTTTAGGCACCAAAATATGCTGCCCCATAAATGTGTTTTGTTTACCCAAATAATGAGCATCTCCTTCTACAAAAAAACACTCATCTGGCAACTTTTTTCTGAGCGATGCATAAGCAAATAAATTACCAATACCCCCTTCAATATCTACCCAACTATCGGCTTTTGTTGCAC
>JBMLQZ010000193.1:0-2427 GCA_049241285.1 Chitinophagaceae bacterium
TATTTGATAAAAAATATCTTTCACCAAATTGTATCCAAACGAAGTGTTAATGTAGTATTTGCCTTTTATTAAACTAAAATTCAAATCAAAATTATCAGCAGTAGAAGGCTTTAAATATGGATTACCAAAACGAATATTATACGGATCGCTATAATCAATGTTAGGGTTTAATTCTCTTAAACCAGGCCTTCTAATACTTGCTCTATACACAAAAGCTGCATTAAAGGTTTTATCAAATTCTTTTCTAATAGTAAAGTTGGGTAAGGTGTTCCAAATGTCTGTATTTACGTTTTGTACATTTCCTTTTATAAAGTCAAATGTTGTATGCGTTTGTTCTGCTTGAACACCAGCTATAATTCTTAATTGTTTGGGTAACATTAACGTAAAGCCAGCTCTGATAGTAAATATGTTTTGATCGAACATAAAATCGTTGCTCAGCAAATCGTTACTTACAAAACTGCTGTCTTGTTTTCTAAAAAAACTAGTATTTAAAGTGTTATGATTTTCGCTGATTTGATAGGTTGCTCCAGTACTTAGGAAAAATATTTTTGAAAGCGGTTTATCATAGCTTACACGAGCAGTGTAGTTTTTATTGTACGAATTAAAAAATTGCGTTTGTGTAGAATCAATGCCTGTAGGCAAATAATTGCCTGTTAAAAACTGTTGAAAATAGTCTTTATCATTATCGTTTTTACCGAATGTTGCACCAAGGGTAATTCTAAAAATAGTTGCAATGTTTTTCCCTTTGCTTGAATAAGTTGCCATAGCATTATGACTGTAACCATTGCCACTACTTCCATTATCTCTATTACTAATTCTATAGGCTTCTTTAAAACGATTGATATTGGTAAATTCTGTTGTACTAAAATTATCGAAGTAGTTTAAGTTACCTTGATATACAAAGTTGAAACTCTGCTTTTTATTGAATTCATAATCTATTTGAGAACGAAGATTTGGACGAATATTTTCATTCTCCCAATTAGTAACGGTATTGAAATAATTGGTTGAATCTTTATAAATATTTTCTCTTTTTGAATAGCTATTACCTATTAATCTACTTCCAGAAATTCCAATAATATTATTAATGGTAAACTTAGTTGCTCTATAACTATAATTAGCAGACAAACTACCTTCACCTCTTGTACCCATGCTTAATGTAACCTTTCCTGTTCCACCCACCTTTCCTTTTTTGGTAACAATATTAATAACACCACCTTGTTCAGTTGCAAATTGTGCAGGTGGATTGGTCATTAACTCAATTTTTTCAATGCTGCTTCCAGGAAGGCTTTCCAATAAATCTTTCAGTTGTTCCGCTGTTAAATCAGTAGGTTTATCATCAATTAATATTTTAGGTTCTTTACCTTTCAATAATATTTTACCATTGGGGTCATTGCTTACCAATGGCATGTTTTTTAAAATTTCTGAAGTAGAAGAACCACTACTTAAGGCACTTTCACCAACATTGTACGTTATTTTCCCGTCTTTATTTTCAATCAAAGGTTTTTCTGAATACACAATTACTTCATCTAAATCTACACTTGATGGACTTATTCTTACATCACCAATATTAAAATCGTATCGTTCTGCTCTTAAAAAAATACTATCTAGGGTAGTGGTTTTATAGCCTGTGGCCATTACTCTTAATTTGTAATAACCAAGCGGTAGTTTTTCTATTTCAAATGATCCATTTTTATCGCTGATGGTAATATTTTTTTTGGTTGAATCTAAAAAGGAAATAGCTGAAATACTGGCAAAAGCAATGGGCTTACTTGTTTGTGCATCTATAATATTGCCAATAATAATACCAATATCAGATTTGCTTTTTGTGCCACTTGTTTGAGCAATAGTTTTTGTAGTAATGAGTAAGAACAACCAAAGAAAATATTTCATCGCATATTTGTAATCAAATAAAATTAACAGAAATGTGTAGAATATAGCTTTATAGAATTATAAACGGTGCTATTTTCATCTAAATACCATCATTTTACAAAGCTTTCATACCATTTTTTCACTACAATGCTCTAATTCGTCAAATTTGTATGTAATTAGTACAATTAGATAATTCTTATATAAGCAAATAAAAAGTAGGTATAAAATGGTAACAGTATATGCAATTCCAAACTGTAATACGGTAAAAAAAGCTATTGAATGGTTAAAGCTTCATGCAATAGAATTTCAGTTTCATGATTATAAAAAACAAGGAATTACTAAGGAAAAATTGAATGAATGGATATTACAAAAAGATTGGCAGTTGCTAATAAATAAAAAAGGTACAACTTGGAAGATGTTAGATGTTGCTACACAAGCATCTATCATACATAAAGATGCTGCTATTGGATTAATGCTTGAAAAAACAAGTATTATTAATATTCCTGTTATTGAATATAATTGTAAAATTTTTTTATTATGGTTTGATATTTATTATTA
>JBMLQZ010000194.1:0-6246 GCA_049241285.1 Chitinophagaceae bacterium
TTTATAATGCTAAAACCACTAGCCATTTATTTACCACAGTTTCATCCTGTACCAGAAAACGATGCATGGTGGGGTAAAGGATTTACCGAGTGGACGAATGTTGCTAAAGCTACGCCAAGATTTGAAGGGCATTATCAACCACATTTACCCTCAGATTTGGGGTATTACGATCTTCGATTACATAAAACAATGGTAGAACAAGCTGCTTTGGCAAAAGAAAACGGTATTTATGGTTTTATGTTTTATCATTATTGGTTTACCGGAAAAAGGTTGCTAGAACGTCCGGTTAATCAATGGTTGATGCATAAAGAACCCAACTTTCCATTTTGTATTTGTTGGGCAAATGAAAATTGGACAAGACGTTGGGATGGTATGGAACAAGAAGTGTTGATGAAGCAAGACTATAGTGCAGAAGATGATCGATTGCATTTTCAAGAGTTGTTGAAGCACTTTAGAGACGAACGGTATATACGAATTGATGATAAACCTGTTTTTATTGTATATCGAACACATTTATTTCCTGATATACAAAAAACAGCAAATACTTGGCGTGAAGAAGCCCATAAAAACGGATTAAGCGGCATTTACCTAGTTACCGTACATAGTTTTGGGAATAAGCCCAATCCAAAAGATATTGGTTTTGATGCAGCCATTGAATTTCAACCCGACTTTGCAAATTTACCCACCCGTAAGTTTGGAACATTTAAAGATAAATTATTTCATAAACTAAACTTGGTTGAGTCGCCATTTGTAAAAGATAGTGTGTACAGTTATGCCGAATTTGTAGAAAAGCAAAAATCAGTTTTTGCACAGCAACAACAATTGGGGTATACACTATTTCCTGGTATAACACCGATGTGGGATAATGCAGCAAGGAGAAAAGAAAACGCCTTTATATTACATGATTCTACACCTGAAAAATATGGAGAATGGCTAAGGTATATTGTTGCTCATTACAAACCACACAATGCTGAGGAAAGTTTTTTGTTTATCAATGCTTGGAACGAATGGGCAGAAGGAAATCATTTAGAACCATGTGCAAGATGGGGGAAACAATATTTAGAAGAAACTTTAAAAGTATTTATAAAAAATGGTTAAGGTTTCTGTAATCATTCCTAATTTCAATCATGCACCATTTCTAAAGCAGCGTATTGATTCTATATTGCAACAAACTTTTCAAGATTTTGAATTAATTATTTTAGATGATTGTTCTACTGATGAAAGCAGAAGTATCATTGAACAATATAAAAATCATCCAAAGGTTTGTACTATTATTTACAATGAAAAAAATTCTGGTAGTACATTCAAACAGTGGCAAAGGGGGATACAAATAGCAAAAGGTGATTGGATTTGGATTGCTGAAAGCGATGATTATTGTGATTCAACTTTTTTGGAAGAGTTAATAAGGGGTGTTACAAGTGGCGACAATGTTGTACTAGCTTATGCTCAGACGAAATGTTTTAATTCGAATGGTACTATTTGGGTGTCTTCTCATGAACATTCGGAATATTTAGAGGGGCATTTATATGTTAATAAGTACATGCTAAACGGTAATACGATTTCCAATGATAGTATGGTAATTTTTAAAAAAGATATATTTAATGAAATAGAAAAAAGTTATGTTGACTATAGATTTTGTGGAGATTGGTTGATTTGGATTTCGATTATACAAAAAGGCAATGTTTATGTGTGTAACAAGGTATTAAATTATTTTAGAAAGCATGATAAAGATGTTAGTAGTAAAGCAATTGTAAACGGTTTTGAGTTTACAGAAAGAATAAAAATCTTGATTTTTTTGAAAAAAATAAAATCTATTTCCGAAGATAAGTTTGTGGAGTTATTAATTAATAATTATCAATACTATTTGGTGCATAAAAGAAAAATTCAAAAGCCAATACAAAAAGCTATTGAAAATGCTTTTTATTTTTCTGATAGTAATTATGGGTATAAAAAAATATTGTTACAAAATAGTAAGTTCTTGAGGCTTAAAAATTTAATTAAATTAATTGTAAGAAAAAATGAGTAACAGAAAAGGTGTTTCAGTTATAATTTGTTGCTATAATAGTGAAAGCCGACTGCCTCTGACAATTGAATACTTAGCAAAGCAAGCTGTATCTGCTGAATTAGAGTGGGAAATAATAATAGTTGACAATAATTCTACTGATTCAACTGCTTCAGTAGCAATACAAGAGTGGGAAAAGTACAATAGAATAAATGTGTCATTAAAAGTTATTCTTGAGCCAGTTTCTGGGCTTTCGTCTGCTAGAAAAGCTGGTGTAAATGCTTCATCATACGAATACATCATTTTTTGTGATGATGATAATTGGTTGCAATCAGATTATGTAAACAATGCCTTTTCATTTATGGAAAATACAGACCATGCTGAAATTGGTATAATAGGGGGGAAAAATTTATTTGTTGCAGATGTGCCAAAGCCTACTTGGTTTGATAGGTATTCTTGTTGTTATGCTATTGGTGAGCCTAGTGATTCTACGGCAGATATTACTGAAACAGTAGGTATGGTTTGTGGAGCTGGAATGGTTATCCGAAAAAAAATAATCAACGAAATTTATCATCGATTTAACATGCAAGCTTCAGATAGAAAAGGTGATTCTTTGGTTGCAGGTGGCGATTGGGAAATATGCTTTTTAGCAAGATTTATGAGATTTAGAATTTGGTATTATGATGCTTTGGTGTTGCATCATTTTATGACGCCCAATAGATTAACAATTAACTACTTAAAAAAATTACATTATTCATTTGGTCTTTCTGATGTTTTTAATTGGCATTATTTTATATATAAAGATAACAAATCATTACATCGAGTTCATGTTATTCATCTTATTTTCAGCCAAATTCGACCATTGATATCATCTTATCTTCAAATGGTATTTTCAAAAGATAAACTTGGCTATACGCTGTTAAATCTAATTGCTAGGGGCAAAATTTTGGGATTAATAAAAAATGGACATATTGTTAACGATAATTATAAACAATTGCAAAAAGAATTTGGCGAACGTTAAATGGATTATGTTTTTCAGGAAAAAAATTATCAACAAGGCTAGTAAGAAAAATGAAAGAAAAAATTAATAGTATAATACAACAATCTATTTTAATTAAAAATTTGGTGTTGTCTGATAGTGTTTTACAAGAGACAATAGCCCAAATTGTTTCACTTACCGTTGTGGCATTGCAGCAAGGTAAGCGTATTTATTTTTGTGGCAATGGTGGAAGTGCAGCAGATGCACAACATTTAGCCGCAGAGTTTTCAGGTCGTTTTTATATAAACAGGGGTGCACTGCCAGCAGAAGCATTGCATTGCAATACCTCTTATTTAACGGCAGTTGCCAACGATTATAGTTACGATGTAGTATATGCAAGATTAATAGAGGGTATTGCCAACAAGGGAGATGTGTTAATTGGTTTATCTACATCGGGAAATTCTACCAATATTGTAAAAGCATTTGAAGTAGCACAGCAAAAAGGTGTTGTAACCATTGGCTTTACAGGTGAAACAGGAGGATTGATGAAAGCATGTGCTGATTATTTGATTAATATACCTTCAACCGATACACCAAGAATTCAAGAAGTGCATATGTTGTTGGGACATATCATTTGTGAGTTGGTAGAAGAACAATATTTTGCTCAATAATTTCTATTTATAAAAGCTAAAATGATATTCTATAGTACATAGCTTTTTGTGTAATAAAATTACTTAAAACGTATATTTACAAGACATCTTATTGGTTATTGAATTGAATTTATATTTTTCAATTACTTTTTTTGGATGTTGAAGTTATTATGTCTATTTTAAATAGATAAATACTTTTTATCATATTTGCATGAATATATTAATTATTGCAGATCCACATATTCCTATACCGCCTAAAGGCTATGGAGGAACAGAACGTATTGTTCATTTACTTTGTAGTGAGTTGCAAAAAAAATCATATCGTGTAGATTTAATTGCAGCAAAAGGTTCAAAAACGTATGGCGGTAAATTGTATGAACACAATGCACCAACAGCAAATAAATGGAGTAGAATCTATCGAAAAATTGTATTCCAATTTATTTTATGGAGAGCCTTGCGTAACAATACAATTATTATAAATTTTGGAAGAGTAGATTATTTATGGCTGGCTTATTTAAAGTCTGTAAAAATATTAGCTTCTTTTGCAAATCCATTAACTGAAAGCGAAATTGAGACTGTAAAAAAAGCAAAACTTGCTCAGATAAAACTTGCAGGTATTAGCAAAAACCATGTTAAAGGTTTTAACGGCGTAAATGTTTTGTATAATGGTATTTCTGTTGATCAATATAAGCTAAATACCATTGTTCAACATGATGCGTATTTAGCTTTTTTAGGTAGACTTACCTACAACAAAGGTGTTGATACTGCAATTAGGGTTGCCAATATTACTGGTTTGCCATTAAGAATAGCAGGCAATATATCTAAAGAAGAAGGTGGAGAATCTTTTTTTAGAGAGCAAGTTCAACCATATTTAAACGATCGAATACAATGGGTTGGTGAAATTAATGATGAACAAAAAAATGAATTTTTAGGCAATGCATTAGCAACCCTTTTTCCGATACGCTGGGAAGAACCCTTTGGCATTGTAATGATTGAAAGTTTAGCTTGTGGCACACCAGTTATTGCCAATAATATTGGTTCCGTTCCAGAAATCATTGAAAATGAAAAAAATGGATTTATATGTAATAGCGAGTCAGAAATGATTGCGGCCATTCAAAAAATACAAAAGATTGATAGAAAAGCTTGTAGAGTTGTTGTAGAAGAAAAGTTTAGTGGAGAAAGTATGGTATCGGCTTATTTATCTCTCTTAGAAATAAATTAGTATTTAGTGAAAATTTTACATATAGTAGCACACGCACATAGAGGTGGTTGCGAAAAAAACTGCTATCATTTTATTGCTGGTAGTAGCAACTATCAACATGATATTTTGGTATTGGGAGAAAAAGGGCCGATGACTACAGAATGGGAGCATCAAGGCATATTTGTTCAACATCTTTCCATTTTACAAATTGGAATGTTTGCTTTTTATAAAGACTTGAAAAAAAGGCTTGAAAACTTACAGTTTGATTTAGTAATTTGTTGGAGTACGATTCGATTACCATTGCAATTATCTGCTTTAAAAAACGCTACTACAGAGGTAAGAGTTCATTTGGGGAATCCACTCCATCACCAACTATTTAAAGATATGGTATTGAATTGGCTATTTCCCAATAGTGGACATATTAAACTAATGGCTTGTTCTAATTATGTAGCTAAAACATACGCATCGGCACCTTATTTTAAACAATTCGATATACAAACATCATTAAACCCAATTGCATTGCCAGCAGCGATGCCCCAAAAAAGAAAAGGTACAAATACCTATGCAATAGGCATGGTTGCTAGATTAGATCCTATTAAAGATCATGCAACGGTATTAAAGGCTTTTCATTTGGTGTTACAGCAAATTCCGAATATACGTTTGCACTTAGTGGGAGATGGTGTTTTAAGAAAAACATTGGAAAAACAAGTTGATCAATTGAAAATGAATGATAAAGTGGTGTTTCATGGAGATGTTTCGAATGTGTATGACTATTTAAACGAGTGGGATGTATTTGTGTATGCAACAACACCCAACGAGGGTTTGGGATCGGTAGTTGCAGAAGCAATGGCCAATGGATTGCCCTGTGTATTGAGCGATTTGCCTATGTTAAGAGAGTTGGCTCCACAAAAAGAATTGGCCTTGTTTTTTGAGGCAGGTAATGCAGTGGCATTGGCAGAACAACTTTTACATTTATTACCGAATGAGGTAGTTAGAACATCAATGGGTATTGCAGCTTATCATCATGCACAGCAACATTTTGGAGCTGAGCGATTTGTAAAGGATTATTTATAAAATTTAATTTATATATTTAAAATCTTCAAAACTATATAGGAATATGAAAAAATTATTGGTAACCGGATCATCTGGTTTAATTGGATCTGAAGTATGTAAACATTTTGCCCAATTGGGTTGGGAGATACATGGAGTAGACAATAATCAACGAGCTGTTTTTTTCGGTCCTCAAGGAGATACAAGGTGGAATCAGTCAAGGTTAGCAGAAACTATTGAAGGCTATCAACATCATGAGTTAGACATTAGAGATAGAGAGGGAGTAATTGGATTGATAAAAAATGTAGCACCTGATGCAATTGTTCATACAGCTGCACAACCCTCGCATGATAGAGCTGCCGCC
>JBMLQZ010000195.1:0-1030 GCA_049241285.1 Chitinophagaceae bacterium
TGGTAGCAGATGTATTGTTGTAGAAGGTGTAATTGTAGAAAAAGAAGCTGTATTAGGAGCTAATGTTGTTTTAACTCAATCAACAAAAATTATAGATGTAAGCGGTAATGAACCAATTGAATATAAAGGTAGAGTTCCTGCAAGAAGTGTTGTAATTCCTGGCACATATGCCAAAAAATTTCCAGCAGGTGAATATCATGTAAATTGTGCTTTAATTATTGGTACAAGAAAACCAAGTACCGATTTAAAAACCAGTTTAAACGACGCTTTGAGAGATTTTAATGTAAGTTTTTAGAAAATTGTATAATGCATAGTAAAAGGGAAATTATCATTAATTTCCCTTTTTTATTTGTAAGCCATCAACAGATTTTTGTAATAACGTATACACATTTGGCAATGCAGATTTAAATCTTTCATAAGTAGCAAACGCAATATTTTGTGTATTAAATGGCACATATTGTACATACTTTTTTGCCTCACCAGCTTTTCTTCCATACTTATAATTGTAAGTAAACCAACCATCTTCTTGTAATTGAATATCAGTAAGTTGTTTATTAGGAACTGTAATAAAAAATTGACTGTTTTGCTGATTCTTTTCTAACTGTTGTAAATATCCTTTTCGTAAAGCTATATAAGCCTCTTTGGCTGTTTCAATAGCTGGATCAATTAATGCAACCGATTCAGACAAACAACTTCTGTAACGATAGGCGCCATTAGATTTAAAATGATACAATTCTTTCAATACAGTTGCAATAGTATCTTTCATATAAGGATAATGGGTGCAACCTAATATTAAAGTGGTTAATGGTTTTACTGTAGGTTGTTGCAACATTTTTTCAAACAAACTCACCAAATGATACCTAGTATAATTAGCAGGATCATTTAATTGCATATCTAAACACTTGCCTTGATTGTTATATTCACATAGCAATTGATTAGAAGTTTGGTTAAAGTGATATGCCTGAAGCAAACTTGTATCGAGAGTATATTGTTTATTTTTTAAAGAAGGTCCTTTGTAAGAATTTCTTAC
>JBMLQZ010000196.1:0-1076 GCA_049241285.1 Chitinophagaceae bacterium
TCGGGAGTGTTTTGGTTGATATAAGGTGATGGTATTGCCAGCAGTAGCAAAAGCGTCTGTTGAGTAGGCAACGTAAGCGTATTCGAAGGACTGTAATGTTGAAGCCAATGTTACAGTCATTGATGTTGCAGTATTTGACCATGCTGAAGGCGTGGTATAAGATTCTATATTAGTTGGTACAGCTGAAGTTTCAAGAATTGCCATGCTTTGATTTGCATAGCCAGTACCACGCTTAATATTGAAAGTATATGTTGATCCATTTGTAGTAGCTCCCATTTTAATTCCAGCATTGTAACCTGCTGTGCTCCATGAAGCTGTTTGCACAGTATTGTACGAAGGAGTATTCAAATTCCATTGGTTAAAATAACCATCAGAATTAAATTGATAAAATTTTGTTCCAGAACTAGTATTGGCATTTGCTTGCCCCCGCATTCTAAAAATGTTGTTATTAGGACCCACACCAACTTGGCTCATACTTTGGTTACTGTAAGTGGTATTAAAGTCAGTATTATTATTCATGGCTCCAGGCTGTGAAAACCCTAGAATTCCTAATAATGCAAAACATCCAAATAAAATCCTTTTCATATATAATCGTTTATTTTAAATGTGTATAAAATACGCAAACACAAATATGTTATTTTTTGTAAAACAAAAAAATTAAAATTTAATAAAACCTCAATTCAAACGTTTTCCTAAGCTAATTGTTTAAAAAAAATCTATTCAACAATTAATTTCTACATAAAACGTTCCATAATTGCTCAGTTTGCAATAATGAATTTGAATTAAGCACTATATATTCTTGGTAATTTATCTTAATAAAGCATCTACAAAAAATTATTGTACTTCATCGTACTAAGTTTAGTTTTTTAGTTTTCAAAAACCTAATTACATAAATCTTCAAATTCTACAATCTTCAAATTCACTTACTTTCGCCACCATGTGGCAAATTGTAAAAAAAGATTTTACTCAGTTTTATGCTAGTATCACAGGTTTTATGGCTGTGGGTATTTTTTTGTTATTACTTGGTTTGGTGCTGTTTGTTTTCCCTAATAGCAGTTTGCTAAGTTTTGGCTATG
>JBMLQZ010000197.1:0-1257 GCA_049241285.1 Chitinophagaceae bacterium
GTTGATGCAGTTTTTGTATCCACAGATGATAGTTCAATAAAAAAAACAGCCATTCAATATGGTGCAAATGTGATAGACCGCCCTATAGAACTTGCTGGAGATCTAGAACCCACAAGTACCGCATTGAAACACGCATTAGAAGTGCTACCAAAAACAATTGAACACGTTATTTTATTGCAACCCACAAACCCCTTACGGCCTAAAAAAATGCTTGAAGAAGCATTTATTACTTATCAACAAAAAGAGTGTAGTAGTTTGTTTACTGTAAGTAGATCACATCAAAAATTTGGTAAAATTATTAATGGATTTTTTCAACCATTTAATTATACCATCGGTCAACGTAGTCAGGATTTAGAACCACTTTATTATGAAAATGGTTTGCTTTATATAACTAATGCTAACTTAATTTTAGAACAAATAATAATTAGTGAAAACGCTTTCCCTTTAGAAATAAACCATATATTTGCAACTGTGGACATAGACACAGCGGCAGATTTTGAATATGCTAATTATTTATATCATAAATACAATACCAAATAGAACAATATGAATACAATTATAGAAATTGCTGGTCGAAAAATTGGAAAAGATTTTCCACCTTTGGTTATTGCAGAAATAGGAATTAATCATGAAGGTTCTCTTCAGGTTGCCAAAGAAATGGTAGATGCAGCTTACAGAGCAGGTGTAGAAGTTGTGAAACATCAAACTCATATTGTTGCAGACGAAATGAGTGGTGCAGCAAAAAAAGTAATCCCAGGTAATGCTGATGTTTCTATCTATGAAATAATGGAACGCTGTGCACTAAACGAAGAGGAAGAATGGGAGTTGAAAAATTATGTAGAAAGTAAAGGCATGATTTTTATTTCCACACCATTTTCTAGAGCTGCAGCAGATAGATTGCATAAGTTTGATATTCCAGCTTATAAAATAGGTTCGGGTGAATGTAATAATTATCCTTTGTTAGAACATATTGCCTCTTTTAACAAACCTGTTATTTTAAGCACTGGTATGAATACTATTGAAAGTATCAAAAAAGCAGTTGCTATTTTTGATAAAAACCATGTTCCAGTTGCTTTATTACACACAACCAATTTATATCCAACTCCAATTCATTTAGTACGTTTTGGTGCTATGATGCAAATGCACGAAGCATTTCCTGATAAAGTTTTTGGATTGTCAGACCATACCTTGAATAATAATGCTTGTTTGGGTGCAGTTGCTTTGGGTGCATCCATTTTAGAAAGGCATTTTACAGAT
>JBMLQZ010000198.1:0-2354 GCA_049241285.1 Chitinophagaceae bacterium
CTAAAACCAGCTAATACAATTTTTTTACTACTCACCGTTGCACTTTTCAATACTTCAATACTCATTTCTCCTAAAATTATTTTAAGCATAAAAGAAGGCACGTAAATAGGTATATAAAATTTACCCTTCATAATAGTAGCCAAAGTTTCTGTAAGTAATTTATTTGTGACTGGTTTAGGAGCAACAGCATTAAACACACCTTGTACAGATTGATGCTCAATAGCAAACAAAAACATGTTACATAAATCGTTTACATGTATCCAACTTATAGTTTGTTTTCCATTTCCTAAAATGGCTGCAACACCCATTTTTACTGGCTTTTTAAACTCGGCTAAAGCACCGCCGCTATTACTTAAAACTATACCAATTCGTAAAATAGCTAATCGCTTTCCTAAACCAGCAACTGGTGCAATACTTTCTTCCCAAAGCCTACAAGTATCTCCTAAAAAAGCGGTGTCAGCTGGGGCATTTTCTTCAAATCCATGTTGTTTACTTTCAATAGTATCGGCACCATACCAACCAATTGCCGATGCACTAATTACCGCTTGCACTTTATTTGGCAAGGTTGCTAAAGCTTTACAAATGGTTGCACTACTATTTATTCTACTGGTTACAATTTCTTGTTTTCTTGCAACCGACCAACGTTTATCGGCTACACCAGCACCTGCTAAATGCACAATAAAATCAGCATTTGCAATTGCATTTTTATCAATTGTTTTTTGTTCAATATTCCATAATGCATATTGAACTTTAGCATGAGACCTTACATTTACTGGCTTATTTCTAGAAAGAACAATTACATTATGACCATGTAAAACCAACAATTCTGTTAAGTGTTTACCCACCATACCTGTTCCACCAGTAATTAAAATAGTAGCCATAAATAAAGGTTTATCAATATCAACAAATATCTATTACTATAGTTGCAGTAAAATACTTTAATCCATATTTATTTTGATACCAACTGTAGCAATACTATGTAGCTTACGTTGCGTCGCACTCTTGTACGTCTGTTTCTTTATGCAGCAAATTGAATACTCATAAAAAATAAAGAAGCTACCTTTTTAATGGGTAGCTTCCTTAAGTAACTATGAACTATTACTGGCACATAAACATTAATCAGGTTTTTTACCATCTAAAAAAGTATTGATGGTAGAAAGGTTTGTATTATTATTCTCATCTTTCGAAACAGCATATTTGCTATAAAAATTTTCAGCAGATGTTAATGCACCACCACCAAATAAATCCATCTTCTGACGAATATAGGCAGGAACATTATCAAAGTCATTATGCAAATCGCTATTATTCATATTAAAGCTAAGGTTACGCAACTTCTGAATTCTTTCAACTGCTTTTCTTCTTTGCTCTTCAGCTTCATCATATTCAGGATAGTCATTTACATTACCTACTGCTTGTTGTGTAGAAACATTTGCCGGTACATCATTTTTCTCTACAACATCAAAACTGGTTTCTTTTGATTCTTCAACAACATCATTTTTTTCAGTTAATACAAATTCAAAAAATGGTGATGATGGTTCCTTAGGTGCTACGTAAGGTGTAGGTTCTTCTTGCTTTTTAGGCTCAGTATGAAAAGGCTGTTGTTCAGCATAAATATTGCTAGGCTTATTTAACAAGCTACTTTGAACTGGCTTTTCATTAAATACAAATTGTAGAGTTTCGTTCGTTTCAACTTTTGGTTCTACAATTGGTAATGGTTCTGGTTGTTGAACAGAGTCAGTAGTATTTAAGTCAAAATGTACAATATCATCATACATATTCACAGATTTTACTTCTGGAACTTCTGCTATAAAAGGCTGACTGCTAAATAAACTAGTAGTTACTGGTTCTACTTCTCTTAAACTAGGTGCAAATAAATCTTGTGGAGTTGCAACTACAGGTTTTACTTCTTGTTTTACTGCTTCTTGCTTTACCGCATTTTCTTCACCCAAAACCAACATAATTTTATCAGGCTTTGGTGCTTCTTTCATTTGTTCAACAGGTTTTGCAAACGGATTTTTTGCATCGAAGCCTGTTGCAACTAGTGTAATACCAATTTTTTTATCTAAGCTACTATCGTAACCCATTCCTACAATAACATCGGTATCATCACCTGCTTGCATACGCAAGTAGCTATTAATAGTTTCTAATTCATCCATTGTACATTCATCTTCACCCTCTGCACTATTAATATTTATTAAAATCCACTTAGCTCCTTTAATATCATTATCATTCAACAACGGCGATGCTAACGCTTCTTCAATTGCTCTTTGTGCTCTATTTTCACCTTCTACTTCTGCTTTACCCAAAATAGCTACACCACCATTTTTCATAACGGTACATACATCGGCAAAGTC
>JBMLQZ010000199.1:0-5129 GCA_049241285.1 Chitinophagaceae bacterium
AATAGCAGCTAATGCTTTAAATAAAATACCTAAAGTAGCTAATGATTGAAAAGACATTTTTTTTGCAGAAGCCATATAGGTAAATCCACTATCTAAATTAAAACTTGCTACTAATACAACTAATGAAAAAATATTGGTTAAAAAGTAAATAGATCCAATGTTTGCAGCTTCTAATAATCTACTAAAAACAATATTTACCAATAAAACAGAGCAGAAGTAAAAGCCTCTCCAAATAAGGCTTTGTTGAAGTAAACGTTCAAACTGCATGAATCTGTTTTTGAAATGTATGAAATTACAAATGATTATGAATTACCTAGCAAACTAATAATGTACAAATATATGTTTACTAAAAAGGAATAGATAATTATGTAGATAATTGTATTTTTAGTTTCTTTCTATAAATACATGTAGCATGGCATTTCTAAAGAATTTTAATAAAAAGGCAAAAGCAGAAACAGAAACTGGTTTAGGTACAAATACTAGCTACAATGGGGGCAGATATTTTAATAAAGATGGAACTGCAAATATTGAAATGAGAGGTGTTCCTTTTTTCGATCGGTTAAATGTGTATCATACACTTCTTTCATTATCAACTTGGAAATTTTTATTTTTTATAATTGCTTCCTTTATTATTATTAATCTAATTTTTGCATTTTTATATCTAGCTATTGGTACCGATCATTTAGGTGGTATGGTTGCCAATTCTACAGCTGAAAAATTTGGCGAAGCCTTCTTTTTTAGTGCTCAAACTTTTACTACTGTTGGTTATGGCAGAGTAAATCCCATTGGATTTTTAGCCAGCTTTGTTGCTGCATTAGAAGCATTAATTGGATTAATGAGCTTTGCATTAGTTACTGGTTTGTTATATGGTCGTTTTGCCAAACCAAAAGCTTATATAAAATATAGTGTAAACGCTTTATTTGTTCCTTTCAGAGATGGCGTAGCGTTTATGCTAAGAATGTCTCCCTATACCAATAACACTTTGGTAAATGTTGAAGCCAAACTCACTTTAAGTATGCAAGTAATTGAAGACAATGTACCTAAAACAAAGTTTTTTGCGTTGAATTTAGATGTTGCAAAAGCGAATACTTTAATCTCAAATTGGACGGTAGTTCATATTATAAATGAAGAAAGTCCTTTTTATAACTTATCTAAGCAAGATATTATTGAGTCAAAAGCTGAAGTACTAGTTTTTGTACAAGGTTTTGACGAAAGTTTTTCAAATACGGTTGTTTCTAGAACGTCTTACACGTTTGAAGATTTTGTATATGGTGCAAAGTTTTTACCAATGTACAATCCTAGTGAAGATAACAAGAGTACTATTTTACATGTAAACAAATTAGATAGCTATTCGCTAATTGAGGTACATAACAATGAATTTCCCTTATTGATGAGAGATTAATTTTGCTTTTCTTCTTCGCTAACCGCTACTGTGTTACCTATGTAAGTAACAAATCTGCTAGCTGTTCTTGTACGTAAAGTAACTCGTTGTTCAAAACCTTCGCCTTTAACAATCTTAGCTTTTTTCTTAGTAAGATTCGATTTGTTTAATAAATAAACAGATAGAAAGAACAAAGCAATTTGTGCACCTATAACATACGTTGCACCAAAACGTAATGTAAAATAGGTAGCAATTATAAAGACTAGAGCAGTAGATGAAATGATTACTGTAATGTTCTTATGATTAAATCCCCTATCTAAAAGCAAATGATGTAAATGATTTCTATCTGGAGAAAAAGGAGACCTTCCATGAAAAATTCTAATTGTAAATACTCGTAGTGTATCTAATAAAGGAATCAATAAAATACCAAATCCCATAGCAGCAGCTGAGAGTGGAGGAATAATTGTTGACGTATTAAACGTAGCCACAAACCTAATAACTAAGATGGAGTTTATAACACCAATAAGCATTGAGCCAGTATCGCCCATAAAAATTCTTGCTGGAGAATAATTATAAATCAAAAATGCAAAAATGCTTGAAGCCAATATAAAGCCCATTAATGCATAAAACATGTCACCTTTTATAAAAAAGAAAATTGCAAAAACAGTTGATGAGATTACACCCAATGTTCCTGCTAATCCATCAACTCCATCAATTAAATTAAATGCATTCATTACTACAACAATTGTCATTACAGTAACCATATAACTAATTGTAGGATGAACTGCTCCTATTCCTAAAAAACCGTTCATGTTTGTTATAATAAGATTGGCTTTAAATATTAAAATAGCTGAAACAATAAGTTGACCAACCAACTTTTTCATTGGAACCAAATTCAAAATATCATCTTTAATCCCAAAAAAGAAAACTACTGAAAATGATGCTAAATAATATTGCAATTCACCTTGCACTGTATTAATATCAAGGGTAAGTAATAGCCCCATCATAAAACCAATAAATATTCCCAAACCACCTAGAGAAGGAATAGGAGTAGTATGCACTTTACGCTCACCGGGTAAATCATATAACTTCTTCTGGTTAGCTACCAAAATGATTACAGGGATAGCATAGAAACTAATTGCGAAGGCAAGCAAACCACCTACTATAAAATTCTCCATAGATAAATTTTAATTGTTAAACAAAAAAACAAATTGGCTTCTAGGGGGGTGCTCAGGACAACAAAAGTATATTTTTTTAGGAATATTTAACCAAATTTTACTTTCATAGTCACATATTAATAAATTGTTGATATTCAATCGATATTTTTTTTTCACCACAACTCATTAAAGTTAACTTCGCACCCATTAAAAAAACAAACATGGCATCTGTTGAAGAACTAAGCAAAATTGCAACACAAGTACGTAGAGATATAGTAAGAATGGTTCATGGCGTTCAAAGCGGTCATCCTGGAGGATCTTTAGGATGTACTGACTACTTAACAGCTCTATATTTTCATACAATGAAGCATAATACCAACTTCAATATGGATGGAAATGGAGAAGATCTGTTCTTCTTATCGAATGGACATATTTCTCCTGTATTTTATTCTGTTCTTGCAAGAGCCGGTTATTTTGATGTGAAAGAATTGGGAACATTCAGAAAAATAAATTCTCGTTTGCAGGGTCATCCAACAACTCATGAGCATTTACCTGGTATAAGAATTGCCAGTGGTAGTTTAGGACAAGGCATGAGCGTTGCTATTGGTGCTGCTTTAGCAAAAAAATTTAATGGAGACGATAGAATCGTTTATTCTTTACATGGTGATGGAGAGTTAGATGAAGGACAAAACTGGGAAGCCATTTTGTTTGCAGCACACAATAAAGTTGATAATTTAATTGCTACCATAGATTTTAATGGTCAACAAATTGATGGATCTACCAATAAAGTTTTAAACTTAGGTGATTTAAAAGCAAAATTTGAGGTTTTTGATTGGACGGTTATGGAAATGGATGGCAATAATATGAGTGAAGTTATTGCTGGTTTAGAGAAGGCCAAATCTTTAACTGGCAAAGGAAAACCAGTTTGTATCAATATGAAAACAGCCATGGGAAAAGGTGTTGACTTTATGGAAGGAACACATGAATGGCATGGCATCGCTCCTAATGATGAACAATTAGCTAAAGCATTAGCTCAGTTACCTGAAACTTTGGGTGATTATTAAACAAAAAAAATCAAACTGAACAAATAAAAAGCGGCGAAGATTATTTCTCCGCTTTTTATTTGTTAACTTCTAAGATTCGTAACCCCACGTAATTAAAGCCCTCACTTCAGCAGGAACAGTTCTTATCCTTTTTGGGTCTGTTTTTTTACCTAATCGAACAATGATTATTTTTTTCGAAGGAATACAAATTATGTATTGTCCCAGAATTCCTCTAGCATAAAAAACTTCTTTATTGTCAGGATCTATCCACCATTGATAGCCATAATAATCACACTTCTCTCCTTTTGCCGTTAAAATACCACATGGTTTTATTGAATTTGCCCAATAAACACTATCAATTACTGCAACACCATTTATTTTTCCAGTATCTAACATTAATTTTCCAATTCTAGCAAAATCTCTAACATTACTGTTATAACAACAATAAGCTTTTGCATGTCCATTTTTTGTGTCAGTACTCCAAAGAGCAGCATGTTCAGCCCCTAAAGGCATCCATAACTTTTCGCTAGCATAAGCACTTAGGGTTTTTCCAGTAGCTTTTTCTATAATCAATCCTAATAACTGGGTATCTCCACTTTTGTAACGATGAATTGTGCCAGGTACATCAACAATGTTCACACCGGTTGCAATTTTGTAAACATCAAATCCATAATACAATTCTGAAGTAACCGAAAGTGGATTGATATAGCTTTCACTAAAGTCGCTTCCACTACTCATTGTTAAAACATTTTCTATGGTAACATTTGCTTTATTTCCACTAGAAAATTCCGGAATATATTTTCCAACAGGGTCTTTAATTGATCCAATTTTTCCATCTTTTATCGCTGCACCAATCAACAAGCTAGTTATACTTTTTGCCATTGAAAAAGATCCAGACAATGAGCTATCGCTGTATCCATCCCAATATCTTTCAAAACAAATAGCATTATCCTTTATCATCAATAATCCTACAGTACTTAAATGCTCCATTATTTGATTAAGTGAATCGGTATAAGTTATTTTATTGTAGTTAGATGCCAATTGCCATTGAATGGGTTGACCGTTTTTTACTGTATCGTTATCAAAAATTTGATAATCGTCTATATTGGCAAAATTTCTATATACAGCCTTAAATAAGTATGTTTTTCCACTTACAACAGCAAAGATTGAAAACGAAGCAATCAATAAGCCAATAACCACTAAAGTTCTTTTCAAAAATTTTTTCATAAACAAGCATTTATTAAAAGATAAAGTTAATGGCTAATGCATACAAACATTTTCTTTTTTTATGATAGATACTTACCGTTAAAATAAACATCATCAATATTGAAATGAAAGCATGAAAAATTCAGAAATATCAAATAATTTCAACTTTTCTGCTACATGCACATTTAAATTAAACTTCTATGTTAAAAAAATTAATTGCTTTACTGCTTGTAAGTATTTCGTTACAAAGCAATGCTCAAAAAAAACCTTTAGACCATTCTGTTTATGATGGATGGGAAGCTATTAATGAACGATACATTAGCAATAACGGAAAAATTGTAG
>JBMLQZ010000200.1:0-1070 GCA_049241285.1 Chitinophagaceae bacterium
GTATTTTTTAAGTTGGAAAAAAGGCATTGTTCCTAAGCCAATTTATCAAGCACCAAAGTCAGCAGCTAAAACATATATTGCTATTGTAGATAAGCCAACATCTGTACAAAGCGTAATTAATATTGTTAATCCAATTAGTTTAAAACCAGGTGCTTTAGATGAAATACCTGCTACCGTAATGAGCAATGTATTAGGGGGTGGTTCAACTGCAAGATTGTATAATAATTTAAGAGAAAAATATGGCTTTACTTATGGAGCTTATTGTAGAGTAGCATCAGATCGTTTAGTGGGTAATTTTACTGCTAATGCAGCTGTACGAAACGAAAAAACAGATAGTGCTATCGGTCAATTTTTATTTGAATTCAATCGCTTAAGAAATGAAGCAATTCTTGCAGAAGAAGTAAGTAGAAATAAAAATGAAATGAGTGGTGCTTTTGCAAGACGCTTAGAAAATCCTGCAACTATTGCAGAATTTGCATTAAATGTTGCTCGTTACAATCTGCCCAAAGATTATTACCAAAATTACCTACAAAATCTAGCCGCTGTTGATGTGAATAAAGTACAAGAAGTAGCTAAAAAATTTGTACAAGTAAATAACCTGCACATAGTTATTGTTGGCAATGCAAAAGAAATTGC
Organism: Chitinophagaceae bacterium; assembly: GCA_049241285.1. Lineage (GTDB taxonomy): Bacteria > Bacteroidota > Bacteroidia > Chitinophagales > Chitinophagaceae > Parasediminibacterium. The sequence continues at coordinate 637 of JBMLQZ010000200.1, forward strand.
AAAAGGATTAGAAAAGTATGGAACAGTTAAATATTTCGATGTAGATGGTAATGAAGTGAGTGCACCTGTTACCAAAACAGTAGATGCATCTGTTACTGGTAAATCAATTCTTGAAAAAGCGGCTGCAGCAGCTGCTTCAACATCAGTAATGGCAGCATTTAAAGATCTTACTTTGGCAGGTACGGCAAGTGTTATGGGACAAAATTTAAACTACACACAAACCTATATTGCTCCAGACAATTATAAAACTGAATTCGCTATGCAAGGCATGAGTATCATGAAACAGCTTGCAAAAGCAGGTGAATATTCTCAAGTAATGCAGGGGCAAAATATACCACTAGATGATAAAGACAAAGAAGAAATGAACACCAATAGCCATTACTTTACAGAGGCTTATATGGCTTCAAAACCCGACTTTGTTTTTACAGTTAAAG
>JBMLQZ010000201.1:0-3489 GCA_049241285.1 Chitinophagaceae bacterium
CAGATATGTATTTAAATGCTGGTGGTGTTACTGTAAGTTATTTTGAGTGGTTAAAAAACTTAAGCCATGTACGTTATGGTAGAATGGAAAAAAGATTTACTGAAAATATGAACCATCATATTTTAGCTCAAATGGAAGATTTAACTGGTAAAAAAGTACGTGATGAAGAAAGAAGATTTATTGAACATGGAGCTGATGAAATTGATTTAGTACACAGTGGTCTTGAAGAAACCATGATTACTGCAACTAGAGAAATTATGAAAATTTGGAGCGATAATCCTGCAATTCCTGATATGAGAACAGCTGCTTATGTAAATGCCATTAATAAAGTTGGAACTATTTATAATGAGTTAGGTATCTTTCCATAACAGATGATATTCTACTAATTGTTAAAGCCTTTTTAAGAAATAACTTAAAAAGGCTTTTTTTATTGATTTTTTTAGAAAAATAGCAACCAAAAGTTTTTTGGTATCGTATTTGATTTGAAAATAAAAATATTTACAATGAAAGCTTTACAATCTACCTCAGCTAAACTTAATGGATTATTTACCAACCATTTTGTAGAAATTTTTTCTGCCGATTTAAAGCACAAAAAGGTGGTAGTTGTAAAAGGGTATAAAATACTATTCAATAACTTAATTTCATTTATTAAACAGTCTATAAAAAATCTTCGTACCGAAAATAAAAATTCTATGTATTGAGTATTTTCAAAAATTCAAGCAAAAATCTATTTATAAAAATCCCCGTTTACAAAATGAACGGGGATTTTTATTTTATATCTTAAGTTTTAATCTGCTAGTTCTAACCATCTCAACTCCATTTTTTCTAGTTTTTCAGTAATAGATAATAATTGGTCACCTTTTTGTTTCATTTCATCAAAACTCAGTTTTCCACTGCTCATTTCTTCGGTAATTCTCATTTTTTCAGATTCTAATAGAGGCATTTCTTTTTCTAACTGCTCAAATTCATGCTTCTCTTTGAAATTTAATTTTTTTGCTGGTTTATTTTCTGCTTTTACAATGGGTTTTTGTTCTTCTTCAACTTGTTTTGTTACTGTTATGATTGATAGTGTAGCTACTTTTTTTTCTTTTTCTCTTTCTTCAATTCTTAGTTGTGTATAGTTTCCTGGAAAATCTCTTACAACTCCGTTTCCTTCAAAAACAAATAAATGGTCTACCAATCTATCCATAAAATATCTATCATGACTTACAATTAAAACACAACCCTGATAATCTGATAAAAATTTTTCTAAAACAGCCAATGTTGGCAAGTCTAAATCATTGGTAGGCTCATCTAATATTAAAAAGTTAGGATTGGTAAAAAGTATGGTGAGTAATTGTAATCGCTTCTTTTCGCCACCGCTTAAAGATTCTAGATAGGTGTATTGTTTATCTGGTGAAAATAAAAAAAGCTCTAAAAATTGTGCTGCACTTAAGCTGCCACCTTTTGCCAAAGGAAAATTTTCAGCAAATGTTTTTACATATTCAATCACACGCATGTTTTCCTTAATAACCAACCCTTGTTGAGAAAAGTTGCCAAAAATTACCGTATCGCCAACATTTATTTTACCGCTATCTGGTGCTTCTAAACCTTGTAAAATATTCAGAAATGTAGATTTTCCAACCCCATTTTTTCCAACAATACCAATTCTTTCTCCTTTACTAAAAGTATAATCAAAGGCTTTTAATATTTGTAAATCACCATAACTTTTATATACTTTTTTAGCTTCAATAATTTTACCACCTAAACGGCTCATTTTAACTTGTAGCTGTACTTGCTGATCTTCAATCTTTTGTTTAGCCTTTGCTTCAACATCATAAAAATTATCTTGTCTGCTTTTGCTTTTAGTGGTTCTAGCCTTAGGTTGTTTACGCATCCACTCTAACTCTTTTCTATATTCATTTTTTGCTTTATCAATACTAGCTTGTTCACTTTCTATACGAGCTGCTTTTTTTTCCATGTAGTTTTCATAATCTCCTACATAAGTATACATGTTCTCTCTTTCTAATTCCCAAATTTCATTGGCAACAGCATCTAAAAAATAGCGATCATGTGTTACCAATAATAGTGTAACACTTTCTTGACTTAAATAATGCTCTAACCATTCAATCATAGCAACATCTAAATGGTTCGTAGGCTCATCCATCATTAATAAAGTATGTTGATGCTCAAAGCCAATATCTATTAATGTTTTAGCCAAAGCCACTCTTTTTCTTTGACCACCACTTAAATCGCTAACCTTCTGTTGTAATTGATGAATATTTAGCTTCGCTAGAATTTGTTGCACTTTTGCTTCATAATCCCAAGCACCTAGCTCATCAATTTGTGCTATACAATCTGTAATTGCTTCAGCATCATCAATTTCTAATGCCAATTCATACTTACGCATTACTGACATTATGGGGTGATTACTACTAAAAATATTTTCAATAACAGTTTTTGTTTCATCAAATTTTGGGTCTTGCTCAAATAAAGCAACGGTAACAGCTTTATTGATAAATAGCTTGCCACTATCAGCTGTTTCTTGTCCTGCTAAAATTCGAAGTAAGGTAGATTTTCCTACACCATTTCTTGCAATAAGTGCTATTTTATCTCCTTCATTTATATGAAATGTAATATTGTTGAACAGTGGATTAATGCCATAACTTTTGGTTAATCCTTCGGCAGAAACATAATGCATAGCTGCAAATATAAGGTTACACTAAACAGATTACATTTTATAACACAATCTTAAAATAATATTCATTCTTAATCGTAATTGAAGAAATTGCATAAAATTTCCTATAAACGATAATTTCAATGAAACACAACTAGCCAGCTTGATTTATTTTTGCAGGAAATATTTTGTATGGATACATTGGTAGCTTCTCCTGTTTCTTTTACATCTTCTGCAATTGCTGAAGTAAAACGATTAATGAATGAACCAGATTTTGATGCAACTCAAAAATTAAGAGTAGGTGTAAAAGGTGGTGGATGTAGTGGATTAACTTATGTTTTAGGTTTTGATGAACAAGCTGCAGAAGATCAAGAATTTGAATTTGAAGGAATGTCTTTTATCATGAATCCTAGTCATCAATTGTATTTATTTGGAATGCAAATTGATTGGCAAGATGGGTTGAATAGTAGAGGTTTTACATTTACAAATCCTAATGCAAGTAAAACTTGCGGTTGTGGAACTTCCTTTAGTATATAAAAAATTCTAGAAAAAGTTAAAGCCGAAACAAGTTTTTGTTTCGGCTTTTTTTATAGAAGCGTATATTTAAATACTCATTTTAAAATTGTCCTAAAAAAAATAATTCCTTTTGTAACTATTCTAATTATTGTTTTTTTAATTTTTAATTATTTAAAAAAGAATCAAATAAAATTTTACGGATCTAAAAAAGATTTACTAATAACATTTTTTATTTGTTTGCTTGGTTCATTAATATGGTTTTTGAGATTCCCAATTTATAGATATGGATTAAGCTACTTAATTGTTCTTTTGATAAC
>JBMLQZ010000202.1:0-2297 GCA_049241285.1 Chitinophagaceae bacterium
ATTATACAAAAAAAAAAAAAAAAATTAGAAGTATATAATCATTTATTTGAAAACAGATATCCAATATTTATTTCTATAAGAATAGATAAATAAATAGTTCATCAAATCTTAATTAGAAAATAAAAAAACGATATTGTAAAAATATTACAGAATAAATTTTTTATGAAAAAAACAAGTCTACTGCTTATCACCTTCTTAGTGCTACAATTTCAAGGAAATGCTCAAAATGTTGAAACAATCATTACAACCAAAAAAGACGATCCAAAAATGCTGTGGTGGAGAGATGCCAAGTTTGGTATGTTTATTCATTGGGGAATTTATGCACAAACTGCAGGTAAATGGGGTGATAAAACAAACTATGGAGAATGGATAATGCACTCAGCAAAAATTCCAAGAGCAACTTATGCAGGTTTGGCTAAACAATTTAATCCTACCAAGTTTAATGCAGAAGAATGGGTAAAACTAGCAAAAGCTGCAGGACAAAAATATATTGTAATTACCAGTAAACACCACGATGGTTTTGCTATGTACGCTTCAAAGGCAAGCGATTATAATATAGTAGATGCAACGCCTTTTAAAAGAGATATTTTAAAAGAATTGGCAGACGCTTGTAGAAAACAAAATATGAAACTTGGTTTTTATTATTCTCAAGCACAAGATTGGTATCATAAAGGAGGTGCTATTTCTGGAGGTAAAGAATGGGATACAACACATATTGGTAACATGGATTCTTACATTGATTCTATTGCCGTACCTCAAGTAAGAGAAATTCTAAAAAACTATGGAGATGTTGCTGTGCTTTGGTGGGATACGCCAACAAATATGACTAAAGAAATGAGCGTAAAACTTGCCAATGAGTTAAAACCTTATCCAAACATTATTTCAAACAATCGTTTAGGTGCAGGTTTGGGTGGCGATTTAGAAACACCTGAGCAATTTATTCCTGCAACTGGTTTTCCAGGTAGAAATTGGGAGGTTTGTATGACTATGAATGGCCAATGGGGCTACAATGCTTATGATGATAATTGGAAGAGCACCAAAGATTTACTTCAAAAATTAATAGACATAGTTAGCAAAGGAGGAAATTTTTTACTGAATGTTGGTCCTAATCAATATGGAATTATTCCAGAGGTTTGTCAAAGAAGTTTAACTGAAATTGGTGATTGGCTTCTAATAAATGGAGAAGCCATATATGGAACTACAGCAAATCCTTTTCCTTATTTAGCTTATGGAAGAGCTACAAGAAAAAATCAAACAGTGTACTTACATGTTTTCAATTGGCCAACCAATAAAAAATTAAATGTTCCATTTACCAATAAAATAACTAAAGCCTATTTATTAGCAGATAGAAACACACTTTTAAAAGTAACTTCTATTAAAGGAAATAATGTGGTTGATGTTCCATCTTATGCACCTGATAAAGTTGCATCTGTTATTGCTATTGAGTTTGAAAGTGAGCCAAACGTATTACCTATTCCAACAAATAACAAACTACCCGTTGTTTCATCTATTGATTCAACTACCAATATTGCTTCATTAACAGATGGTGATCCAAACACTAAATGGAAGGCAACGAAAGGTAGGAAAACAGCTACTATAGAAATTGATTTAGGAGCAAATTATATGATAGAATCCATGGCATTAGTTGAACCTTGGCATCCTTGGTCAAACATTAAGCAAGCACATGAATTGCAATATTGGGATGGAAAAAACTGGAATACAATTATAAAAGGTAGAACAAATGGCATAGGTTGCACCACACAATTTAATAAAGTTAGTGTACGAAAATGTAGATTGATAGTAGAAAACGAAAAAGAAGCACCAAGTATTTCTGAATTTATTTTATTTAGAAGTGAATAGTAAAGAATTTTACATTGTAAGAATTTTAATGTAGCAAATATTAAAGCAATTGAGAACTCATGATGTAAGTACTAGATTTTCGCATAAAACTTGTTGAAGCTTATTCCTTTTATTTTTTAAAATAAGTTCCTGTTATTGTATTTTCAAATACATCTATGGTATTTTAACTAAGTAAATAATGTAATTTAAATCACCGTTGTAATAAAATATACAACCTGCAAAATACTTGCTGTACAAGTGTTTTAGGGAACTTCGGATACCCAGATTTTAAAATTTTTCGAATTATAGAATTTGACGCCTACAAGATGCTTTTTTTGTATAAAATGGAAAAGTGAGAAAACAAAAAATCCTGCAAATAGTATTTACAGGATTTTAAAAAAGGTTTGTAGAGCGTACGGGAATCGAACCCGTGATTCCTCCGTGAAAGGGAGGTGTCT
>JBMLQZ010000203.1:0-1879 GCA_049241285.1 Chitinophagaceae bacterium
TAACATTCTTGCAACTGCTGAAATTCTATCACTCATTCAACAATGCTTTCATTAGTTAGCTTTATTTTCGTAACAAATCACACTTATATATGGATTTGATTATTGAGGGAATTGATTCGTTGTTTCAACAGTTTCAACAACAAAAACCAGATAGAATAGAAAAATTACCACAAAGTGGTAGCGACAGAATTTACTTTAGAATTTATTGTCAACAGCAAACATTTATTGCTACTTATAATAACAACATCAAAGAAAACGATGCCTTTGTAAGTTTTAGTAAGCATTTTAAAAAACCCAATTTGCCAGTACCTGAAGTGTATTGCATAAATCAAGATGGTACTATTTATATTCAAGAAGATATTGGTAATTTTAGTTTATTAAATAAAATTGAAAAGTTTGGAAAGTCAGACTATGTATATAGTCTCTTTCAAAAAAGTTTAAGCAATCTTGCCAAAATTCAAATTATTGGCGATCACTCTTTCGACTATTCTAAATGCCTTACTGCAAAAGAGTTTGGTAAACAAGCCATTTTAAGCGATTTACTGTATTTTAAATACTATTTTCTCGATACGCTTCGTTTACCTTACGATAAACAAGCACTAATTGATGATTTTGAAGCTTTAAGTACTTATTTAACCAAAACAGAAAATAAGTATTTCATGTTTCGTGACTTTCAAAGTAGAAATATTTTAGTTGAAAATGATGAAGTATTCTTTATTGATTTTCAAGGAGGAATGAAAGGAGCTTTACAGTACGATGTTGCAAGTGTTTTGTGGCAAGCAAAAGCCGAACTAAGTGAAGAATGGAAAGATAGTTTATTAGAATATTACATAGATGAGGCTGATAAATTATTACCTAAACCCATTGATAGAATCACTTTTGTTAGTCAATATAATGGATATGTTTTAATACGCTTATTGCAAGTATTGGGTGCATATGGTTTTAGAGGTTTATTTGAAAGAAAAGCTCATTTCTTAGCTAGTATTCCTTTGGCATTAAGAAGTGTACAATTCTTTTTAGAAAACAAACGTATTGGCATTGTTACACCAGAGTTTGATAGATTATTACATTTAATGACTAGTGCTGAAATTATTGAGCGATTTACCCCAATACAAGCAAATGAGCATACACCTTTAGTAATTGTCATTAATAGCTTTAGCTACAAAAAAGGAATTCCGGTTGATGATACAGAAAATGGTGGAGGTTTTATGTTTGATATGCGAGGCATTTTAAACCCTGGCAGATTTGATGCGTATAAAAAACTAAGTGGTAAAGACAAATCAGTACAAGATTTCTTAGAGCAACGCACAAAAATGAATGATTTTTTAAATAGTGTTTGGGATATTATTGATATTACTGTAGAAAATTATTTGCAAAGAGATTTTGAACATTTGATGATTAATTTTGGCTGCACTGGTGGGCAACACAGAAGCGTATTTGCTGCAGAACAAACAGCAAGGCATTTACGCAATAAATACAAAGTAAAAATAGTTCTTACACATACCAACGAGGCTAATTGGGTTAAATAAAAACAGTAAGTAAATCTTTTTTATGAAAGCAATGATTTTTGCAGCAGGTTTAGGAACACGCCTAAAGCCATTTACCAATCATCATCCTAAGGCGTTGGCACAGGTGAATGGAAAAACGTTATTGCAGCGAAATATTGAGTATTTACAACAGTTTGGTATTAATGAGGTGTTGGTAAATGTGCATCATTTTGCCGATCAAATTATTCAAGCTATTTCTGTTAATAATGGATGGGGAAGTAAAGTAACAATTTCCGATGAAACAGATGCTGTATTAGAAACTGGCGGAGGCTTAAAAAAAGCAGCTGGATATTTTGAAAATGAAGATTGTTTTTTGGTCATGAATGCAGATA
>JBMLQZ010000204.1:0-3892 GCA_049241285.1 Chitinophagaceae bacterium
GTAATTAGTGTTCAAAGTGGTTATGGTGGTGGACATGTAGCTAATCCTACCTATGAACAAATTTGTGATAAAACAACTGGCCATGCAGAAATAACCAAAATTGAATACGATCCTACAAAGGTTTCTTTTGATGAATTGTTAGAAGTATTTTGGAAAACACATGATCCTACCACTCTTAATCGTCAAGGAAATGATGTTGGACCTCAATACAGAAGTGTTATTTTTTATTAGAATGAAGAGCAAAAACAAAAAGCAGAACATTATAAAGCTGCATTAGATAAAAGCAATGCTTTTGATAAACCAATTGTAACATCAATAGAACCATTTAAAAATTATTATCCTGCTGAATCGTATCATCAAAACTATTATAACGATAATCCAACACAAGGGTATTGTTACTTTGTAATTAGACCAAAAATTGAAAAGCTTGAAAAAGTTTTCAAGAATAAATTAAAAAAGCAATAAAAAAAGGGAACTTTTTAGTTCCCTTTTTTATAACTAATAATTAAAAATTATTAAGGCATTACTACAGTATCAATTACATGAATTACACCATTACTTTGGTTAACATCAGCAATTGTAACGTAACTTTTTCCACCTTTTGTATCAGTTAAAACTACTTTTTTACCATCTAAAGAAGCTTTTAAAGTACCACCTTGAACTGTTTTAAATTCAGCAGTACCATTTCCTTCTTTAATTAATTTAATTACATCTTTAGCATTGTATTTACCTGCTACAACGTGATAAGTTAAAATGCTAGTAAGTGTTGCTTTGTTTTCTGGTTTTACCAAAGTTTCAACAGTACCTGTTGGTAATTTTGCAAATGCATCATTAGTAGGTGCAAATACCGTAAATGGTCCGGCACTTTGTAAGGTAGCAACCAATCCTGCAGCTTTTACAGCAGCTACAAGTGTTGTGTGATCTTTGCTGTTTACAGCATTAGATACGATGTCTTTTGAAGGGTACATTGGAGCACCACCAACTGTTACTGTTTTTTCTGATTGAGCAATTGAAGCGTTAAAAACAAATGCACTCATCAATAGAAAAGCAATTTTTTTCATAATTATATATTTTAAATGTTTTTGTGCAATTATGTACGATGAATGATTGAACATAGTTTTAAGCATTTTATTAAAATGAAATATTTTTATAAATGCCATCAATTATTTATGAGATATTAGTCTAGCGATCATAAATTTTACAATCTTCCATTAATAATAAATAGAAGAGCAAAAAACGAATGGTTCATTTATAACCTTACAATTCTATTATGTAAATAATGGATTATGGCTAGTAATATGAATCTTGAGACTACAATGTTAATTTGTAAGCTACGAAGTGTATCTTCGTAAAAGTTTTATTGATGTAGAATATGAGGTACTTTTTAATTTGTGTTGTTTTTTTTATCAGTGCTTGTGCAGAACAAAATTTTCAATTTAAACCTGCCAATAACAGTTTAGATGCAGGTAGAGAATTTATTGATGCATGTTTGAAGGGAGATTTTGAAAGGGCTCGTTTTTTTATGATAAAAAATAATGATAATGAGCAATTACTGCAAAAAATTGAATCAGAATACAGAAAAAACGATAGAGATAAAAGAGAGCAATATAGAGAAGCATCTATTAATATTGCAGAAATAACTGAAATAACCGACTCTGTAACTATAGTTAATTACAAAAACTCTTACGATAAAATTGCTAAAAAAGTTAAAGTGGTAAAAGTGCAAGATTATTGGTTGGTAGATTTTGCGTATACCTTCAATCCTAACTTATAGTAAATTTTTTAATTATTCTTGTAAGAATGAATGAACATGTTTATACTTGCACAACAAGCAAATAGTTTCTATTAAATAATCAACAAGCAAGCAAAGATGACAACAAATGTTTTACACCCATGGCATGGCGTTCATTACGGAGAAAATGCACCTAGAATTGTAACTTCTGTAATTGAAATTCCTCAAGGAAGCCGTTGCAAATATGAAATTGATAAGCCTACTGGTTTATTGAAATTAGATAGAATTATTTATTCTTCTTTTCATTATCCAGTAAACTATGGTTTTATTCCACAAACATATGGTGGCGATCATGATCCGTTAGATATTTTGGTTATTACTTCTTTACCCGTTGTTCCACTAACAATTATGGATGCCAAAGTAATTGGCGTTATGCAAATGATTGATGGAGGAGAAGCAGACGATAAAATTATTGCAGTAGCAGCTAATGACCCTACAGTAAATCATTACAATAATATTGAAGAATTACAAGCACACTTTTTTCAAGAATTACGTCACTTTTTCGAAGAGTATAAAAAGCTAGAAAAGAAAACTGTAGTGGTGGAAGAATTTGGTGATAAAACAAAAGCTATTTCTATTGTTAAAGAAGCAATAGATTATTATCAAGAAAATTTCGGCAACAAATAAACACATTCAATTATGTCTGCAACAACAATTATTTTATTGGTAATTATTGGATTATTGGCAGGCATTTTAAGTGGGTTAGTAGGTGTTGGTGGTGGAATAATTATTGTTCCTGCTTTGGTATTTTTATTGGCGTTTTCTCAAAAAGCAGCACAAGGCACTTCTTTAGGAATTCTATTATTACCAGTTGGTTTATTTGCTGTTAGTGAATATTATAAACAAGGGTATATTGATATAAAAGTGGTACTACTTGTATCAATTGGTTTTGTACTTGGTGGGTTTTTGGGTGGCAGAATTGCAGTAAACATAACCGATGATAAAACCTTAAAGAAAATCTTTGCCGTAGTGTTGATTATTACAGCAATAAAAATGCTTTTTTTTGATTCTACATCAACCAAGCAAACAGCAAAAGATTCTACCATACAACTAAATACCAATAAAAATAAGTTATAGGTTGGCAATATGTTTTTGCCCACTTATATTTGCAAAAATATTACATACATGGAAGCACAAAAATCTACAGGAAAATATTGGTTATTATTTTTTATTTGGTTGGCATTGTTGGTAACATTAATGTTTGTGTATCGTGAATTTTTCTGGTTGGCTTTACCAGGTGTAGTAACTTATTTCTGTAAAGGCTTAGATTTAATTTAATCGTTCTTTCTAACTTCATTATAAAAGCAGGCATTAGTCTGCTTTTTTATTTCCTATTGTTGTCAATTCTAAGAAGTTATTTTTAGAGTAAAAATGTAACACTTACAGTCTCACAATTTCCAATACCGCTTAATTATTTAATTATGGAATTTTTACAAAACCTTCAACTTAACGAAAACAACACAGGTGCTTCAACAGGTAATATTTGGATTGATTGTTTAGAATCTGATATTAAAAGTAATTCACCAGTTGATGGAAAATTAATTGGTAAAGTAAGAACCACTAATGAAGAAACTTATCATCAAATTGTAGAAACTGCTCAAAAAGCATTTGAAGTTTGGAGAACATGGCCGGCACCCAAAAGAGGAGAAATTGTAAGACAATTAGGCGATGCTCTTAGGTTAAAAAAAGAAGACTTAGGTAAGTTGGTGAGTTATGAAATGGGTAAGAGTTTACAAGAAGGTTATGGAGAAGTGCAAGAAATGATTGATATATGTGATTTTGCTGTTGGCTTATCACGTCAATTGTATGGATTAACCATGCACAGTGAAAGACCCAATCATAGAATGTATGAACAGTGGCATCCTTTAGGTATTGTTGGTATTATTTCTGCATTTAATTTTCCTGTTGCAGTTTGGAGCTGGAATGCAGCATTAGCATGGGTTTGTGGCAATGTATGTGTATGGAAACCTAGTGAAAAAACACCACTTTGTGGAATAGCAGTTCAAAAAATTGTACAAGAAGTTTTTGCAAAAAACAATGTGCCAGAAGGTGTAAGTTGTTTAATTAATGGAGGAAGAGAAGTAGGAGAGTTGATGAGTA
>JBMLQZ010000205.1:0-1069 GCA_049241285.1 Chitinophagaceae bacterium
ATCCATTTTTCACCGTCCATACCAAAACCAATATTTTGAGGTGTTAAATTAGAAGCATCAATATAGGCTAAACCTGTGTAACAGCTAAAAACAAAAATATCTCTTACTTGCCTCAATCTTTCATTCATTAAAGCTTTATTGGCTAAAATGTGCAACTCCTGTTCTGTTAAAAATTCCCTATTTACTTCTTTCATCTTTGAAGTGTAATTTATAAATGGATCTCTTTGCAGCCAACCATTAGCCACACATGAACGAACTACTTTACCAAAATTGCTTTTTACATATTTTACAGCTGAATTGTTATTGCATTTACGAACACTTCTTAAATAAAATTCAAATTCATTTATGAAAGAATTATCAATTGCTTTTATTTCAATATCACTTTTGTTATACTTCCATTTTAAAAAATCAAGTGTATGTTTTAAAGCTGTTTCGTATCTAGTAATTGTTCCTTTGCTATACTCTGCACCTTGCAAAGCTTTTAGTTTTTGGTTATGGTCTTTGAAAATTGGGATTATAGTTAAAGGTCTAACTTGTACACCTAATATTTTATTTTTCATTGATTCCAATGTTACAAAACCAGTTTCGTGAATTAACTCTTTTTGATAATCATAAACTTTTGCTTTCAGAATATCTAAGTAATTATTTAAGCTTCTTGCTTCCTCTGAATTGCCTTTTAATTTACCAGCCTCTGAACTCCATTTGTTAATATCAACATAACGTTTTGTACTTTGTTCTATACGTTGACCATCAATAGTAACTCTTTGATAAATGGGAACTAAACCATCTGTAGTGGCTTTTGCTTTTTTAGCATAAAAAAGAATTGAAATTTTTGATTGCATCTGTGGTGACTTTAAAAAGTTTGTAAAAGTAGATTTGAACCACACTTAAAACAAGATGTTCATTTGTTGAACTCCTTGCTATACAAGTGTTTTGGAGAAATTCGGTTACCCGGATTTATTGTTTTTTAGGGTAACCGAATTTGCCCCCTACGAGATGCGTTTTAATGTATAAATTGTAATGGAGGAAAAACAAAAAAGCCTGTAAATGCTACGATTTACAGGCTTTT
>JBMLQZ010000206.1:0-1876 GCA_049241285.1 Chitinophagaceae bacterium
TGATGATTTAGGTGGTTTGAGATAAGTTTGAGTTAAGTGAGAACTCACCGTCCGGTCCGCAAAAGCCCTTAACTTTCAATGAGTTAGGGGCTTTTTCGTTAATAAATTGTCAATCAACTCTCGGACTGTATACCAAAAGGGCAATTAAGTTTTTGAACTAAGCTTATACACTTAAATTAAAATCTCGAAGTGCATCGTTTAAACTTGTTTTTAAATCGGTGCTAGCTTTACGCTGTCCTATGATTAATGCACAGTTTACTTGATATTCACCAGCATTAAACTTTTTAGTAGTTGTGCCAGGAATGACCACCGATCTTGCTGGTACACGTCCAGTATATTCTACTGGTGTAGCACCGCTCACGTCAATAATTTTTGTGGATTGTGTAAGTACCACATTGGCACCAAGCACGGCTTCTTTTTCTACAATTACACCTTCTACCACAATACTTCTGCTACCTAAAAAACAACCATCTTCAATAATTACAGGACTAGCTTGTAATGGTTCTAATACTCCACCAATACCAACTCCACCACTTAAATGAACACCTTTACCAATTTGAGCACAGCTACCTACAGTAGCCCAAGTATCAACCATAGTGCCCTCATCTACAAATGCACCAATATTTACATAGCTAGGCATTAATACAACGTTTTTACCCAAAAAAGCACCATATCTAGCAACAGCATGTGGAACGGCCCTTACTCCTAAAGATGCATAATCTTTTTTCAATAACATTTTATCGTAAAACTCAAATGGTTCTAAAGAATAAGTTTGCATTTGCTGAATACCAAAATACATTAGAATAGCTTGTTTTACCCATTCATTTACAACCCATCCATTTTCTGAAGGCGAAGCTGTTCTTAATCTTCCTTTATCTACTTCTTCAATAACTGCTCTAACTGTATCTGAATACAACGATTCTTTTAATAATTCTCTATTGCTCCAAGCTGATTGTATAAGTACTTGTAATTCCATAATCAATTTTTTTGCAAACATAAGCATACAGCATTGTTAGAAAAACGATTATTTACTAAGTTATATACATGTATGAATTTTTGAAATATGTACTTACTGTAATGTAGTTCAATAGAATTACCTATTTTAGTTGCATTAAGTTGAACGCTTAATGAGATTTTAATACCTTTTCATGATAGCTACCCAAGAATCTGGTTTATTTCAACATTTTTTTTCTGACGAAAATTCCTTTAAACAATTGTTAGGATCTGGAAAATGGACCAGTGAAACTTGGAAAAAATTTCTACGCAGTTATGCCTATCTAGGAGAAGCTGAAATTTTAGATAGGAGAGCAGATATTCATCGATTTTTGAAAGAAAACGGCGTAACGTATAATATTTATGGCGATCCAACTGGCTTAAACAGACCATGGAATTTAGATATTATTCCCTACATTATTGAACAAGATGAATGGCAAACAATAGAGAAAGGATTAAAACAAAGAGCGGAGTTGTTTAACCTAATATTAAAAGATATTTATGGTGAACAAAACCTTATTAAAAAGGGATATTTACCTGTTGAATTAATTTACAATCATCCTGGTTTTTTAAGAGAATGTGCAGGAATTTCTATGCCATGGAAAAGACATTTGGTATTGTATTCAGCCGATATTGCTCGTAGTCCAGATGGAAGAGTTTGGGTAATTAGCGATCGTTCTCAAGCACCTTCTGGTTCTGGGTATGCCTTAGAAAATAGAACTGCAATGGCACGTATTTTACCCGATTTATTTAAGGGAATTAAAGTGCAGCAACTATCGCCTTATTTTAATGAATTACAAACTGCTTTAACTGAGGTTTCTTACAATAAACAAAATCCAAGAGTGGTTATATTAACTCCAGGACCAAGAAATGAAACCTATTT
>JBMLQZ010000206.1:1886-2713 GCA_049241285.1 Chitinophagaceae bacterium
GCTCGATTTCAGTTGCACACAGGATAGTAAAAGCTTATCTTTCTTCTTTTTTAGGATATACCTTGGTTCAAGGAGATGATTTAATGGTTCAAGACAATTGTGTTTGGTTGAAAACCATTAGTGGATTGGAAAAAGTAGATGTTATTTTACGAAGGGTAGATGATATTTATTGCGATCCGTTAGAATTAAAGTCAGATTCACAACTAGGTGTGGCAGGGTTGTTACAAGCTGTACGTTCTGGCAATGTAAGTATAGCAAATCCGTTAGGAAGTAGTATTATTGAAAATCCTGGTTTAATTCCTTTTTTACCAGCCATTTCAAAGTATTTACTGCAAGAGCCATTAATATTACCAACAATTGCATCTTGGTGGTGTGGTCAATCAAAAGAGTTGAAATATGTTTTAAATAATATTGAGTATTTAATTATTAAACGTATTTACAGATATTCAAATGCAAGCTCTTCAATTGATGCATCAAAATTGAACAAAAAAGAAATTGAACAATTAAAGGCTACCATTCAATCGCATCCATATTTATATGTAGGTCAAGAAAAAGTTGATTTTGCTACAGCACCTTCATTAAGCAACCATAAAATTCAACCTACCAATGCCTTGTTTAGAAGTTATTTAGTAGGCACAAATGATGAATATGTTGTTATGAAAGGTGGACTTACTAGAACTACAGGTGATTTATCTAACATTCTTATTTCTAACCAACTTGGTGGTATGAGTAAAGATACTTGGGTAATTGCTTCAGATACCGATCAAGATATTCCTATTCGTCACCATGCTATTAATACAGAAATTGCACCTGCCTACAACGATACA
>JBMLQZ010000206.1:2723-3651 GCA_049241285.1 Chitinophagaceae bacterium
TAGTCAAACAGCAGAGAATTTATTTTGGGTAGGAAGATATGCAGAAAGAATTTTAGGAAATGCTCGTTTTCAAAGAACGGTAATGCAATTTTTAACGCAAGGAAATCAACTATTAGCAAACGATCATATTCAGGCAGAACAGAATTTGTTAATGGCTTTAACCCATCATACTTGCACATATCCTGGTTTTGTGGGCGAACGAAATGCTGATAAGTTAGCATACCCATCTACCGAATTAGCTGCTATATTGTTTGATACAAACAGACCTGGTAGTTTAAGTTTTAATATCAACCTATTTACAAGAGCAGTTCATGCTGTAAGAGATCATTGGAGTACCGATACTTGGCGTGTTTTAAAAACGATGGAAGATGAGTGGCAAAATGTTGCTGACAATACACCTAATAGTTTTAAAATGATTACCATGTTAAATCATTTAATTACTTCAATGGTGGCTTTTATTGGGTTAAATAGAGAAAGTATTTCTAGAGAACAAGGCTGGATTATTTTAGATGCAGGTAGAAAAATTGAACAAAGTTTATTATTAATTAGTATGCTTAGGGCAACACTTGTCAATAAACAGGAGGAATTGGTTGAATATAATTTGCAAGAAGCTGTATTAAAGAGTAATGAAACATTGGTAAATTATCGATACAAATACAGAGTACACCTACAATTACCATTAGTGTTAGACTTAATGTTGTTTGATGAGAATAATCCTAGATCGTTAATGTATCAAATTACCCGTTTAAAATACTACTTAACACATCTTCCTAAAAAACAAAAAGAGCACAGTTTATCTGAGCATGAAAGGTTAATTTTAGAGGCTTATACATTATTGAAAATAGCTAATAAAGATGATTTAAGTGCATTAGATAAGCACCATATAGGTTATGAGAATTTAGATAATTTTTTATCAAAAATGTATGCT
>JBMLQZ010000207.1:0-4242 GCA_049241285.1 Chitinophagaceae bacterium
ATCGCCTTATAAAAACTTCAGAACAGAACGTTACAGTAGCTTTGATAGTGGTAAAGGAAAAGAATTTGAAGAAGGTAAACTAAGCTTAGAAGATTTACGCAACTACGCTGCCGCTAATGGTGAACCTTTTGTAAAAAGTGGTAAACAAGAGTATTTAGAAAATATCATTAATCAATATATCTAACCAGTTAGCAGAGTTAATTTTGAGGAATTTGGAACGAAAGATGTGGTGTAGTTGTTATAGTTAGTGACCAAACTTTTCACAACAACATGCACAACATCCATACAGATTTCATTAAAATTCTTGATATTATAAAAGATGTTATTGGCGAGGAAGTAGTTGAAAGAGGTAATTTTTTAAGGCGTGGCAACAACCCAAAATTTTCTGATTTACAAGTTATAGCATTAAGCCCTACAGCTAAGTGTTTAGGAATAGATAGTGAAAATTATTTATTTTCAAAATTAAAAAATGAATATTTGAATGCTTTTGAAAATCTGATTAGTAGACGTTAATACAACGACCGTAGAAAGATGTTGTTTGAAAAAACTGGAATTGTACGAAAATCAATGGCAGTATAACTTAATCATCAAGCAGATGTGTTTGCAATCGATTCTATGCCATTAGAAATTTGTAAGTTATCAAGAGAGAAAAGAAATAAAATGGGTAAGGAATCTGTACATCATCAACCTGATAAAGGGAATTGTGCATCACAGAAAAAGTATTTTTATGGTTATAAATTACACAGTGTTTGTACAGCAGCAGGCGTAATACACTCGTTGGATTTAACCAAGGCTAGTGTGCATGATATACATTGTTTAAAAGACTTAAAAGAATTATTTAGTTATTGCATTATTGTAGGTGATAAAGGATACATTGGCAGGCAACAGCAAATTAACTTATTTGAAAAAGCAGGCATTGAGCTAGAAGTTCCATTAAGAAGTAATCAACAAGAGCAAAAGCCCACAATGTGGGTTTTAAAAGAAATAAGAAGCTGTTTGAGTTTATAAATATTTTTCACCATTAGACACATCATTGCTAAATAAATATAGCTAACAGCGGGATTTTCTGTTCTTTCATAATTGATAACAAGTCGTATAAAGTTTAATAACCAAGCGAATGTTCGTTCAATAATCCACCGTTTGGGTTGTACTTTCCAGTCTTTTGTTTTATCTTTTCTTTAAATAATGGTTAAACTCATATTTAAATTCTTTTTAACCCACTTTTTAAGATTGCCTCTATAACCATAGTCTGCAAAAATGTATTGTAAATTAGGCTCATCTTATCTTCTTTCAAGTACCTTTTCAAATACTTGTTTTGCCCGTACACTGTCGTGAATATTAGCAGCTTGTGTTACTACATTTATAACCAACCCTAAACTATCAACTATAGTATGACGTTTCATTCCTTTAATCTGTTTATTGCCATCAAATCCTTTACTGTGTCCACTTGTAGCATTCAACTGAACACTAATACAGTCCATAACTCCTGTGCTGCAATATGCGTTTTTGTCTACTTGCTTACGAATAGCTTTTCTAATTTCCTGATGGGCTAGCTCTATGGTTCCATCCACTGTCCATTTTCTAAAATACCAATATACTGTTTGCCAAGGTGGGTAATTTTCAAGAAGCACTCTCCATTGGCAACCTGTTTCCTTAATATACAAATGGCTTCACATACATTTCTTAAATCCCACTTCGGTTTTCATTGTTTTGTCAATAAACTTTCCAAGATTTGACACTGGAAGTCATTTACCACAATACCCATTTTCATTAACCGCCAAGCACTCAAAAAGATCAATTTTATGGCATTGAAAAGCATTATACAATTTTTACTAATCGTTACATAATCGCCATAAAAAAGCCCCATTCTATATAGAATAGGGCTTGACACTTAAAACAACCAAAACAAAAGTTAAAATGCATATTTATTATCGGCAATCATTTTTGATGCAATTCTTCTTCTTGCATCTTTTGAGTTAAATGGTTCTGTTTTTGTAAATCTTTTCAATCCAATATGAATCATTCTTAACTCATCACCATCAGCAAAACTATTCAAAGCATCTTTTCCTGCTTTATTAATTCTATCAGCAGCATCATATATGTACGTTCTTACAATATCAGCTTGTACTGATGTTGCTTCTAATCCATTTTTTTCTACTAATTTCAATAAACGTAACAAAGCACTTTCAGCATGAAAAGTTTCTATTGCCATATCTGCAATATTCATTAACACCTCTTGTTCTTTATCTAATTGCATCATTAGTTTTTGAACAGCTGCACCAGCAACCATTAAAATAGCCTTCTTGAAATTATTGATGTATTTAATTTCTTTAGCAAAATCACCTTCTTCTTCGCTATTAAAATCAGGAATGCTCATTAACTCTTTTTGCACATTCATTGCTGGCCCCATCAAATCTAACTTACCCTTCATGGCTCGTTTTAAAACCATATCTACTGTTAGCAATCTATTAATTTCATTGGTGCCCTCGTAAATACGATTAATACGACTATCTCTGTAAGCTTTGCTAATCATATATTCATCACTAAAACCATTGCCACCATGTATTTGTACACCTTCATCTACCACAAAATCTAACACCTCACTACCATATACTTTAAGCATGGCACATTCTATGGCAAACTCCTCTGCTGCTCCTAAAACTGCTTGGTTAAAAGGCACTCCTGCATCTAACAATTCATGTTCTTTTTCATCAATCCATTTAGAAGTACGATACAATGCACTTTCACAAACCCATAAACGTATGCACATTTCTGCAAGCTTGTGTTTAATAGCTCCAAACTTTGAAATGGGCAATTTAAATTGCTCTCTAGTATTGGCATATTGTACAGATGTAGTTGCTGCTCTTTTTGCTCCACCTAAAGTGGCTGCATCTAATTTTAAACGACCGATATTTAAAATATTAAATGCAATTACATGGCCTTTTCCAATTTCGCCTAAAACATTTTCTACTGGTACTTTACAATCTTGAAAATAGAGTTGTACGGTTGAAGAACCTTTAATTCCCATTTTGTGTTCTTCTGGTCCTTGAGTAAATCCTTCAAAGCCACGTTCTACAATAAATCCGGTAAATTTATCGCCATCAATTTTTGCAAAAACAGTGAAAACATCGGCAAAACCACCATTTGTAATCCAACATTTTTGTCCATTTAAAATATAATGTGTACCCTCGGCATTTAATACTGCTGTGGTTTTAGCACTTAACGCATCACTACCACTGTTGGGCTCTGTTAAACCATAAGCTCCTTTCCATTCTCCACTAGCTAATTTTGGAATATATTTTTGCTTTTGCTCTTCTGTTCCAAAATAAAGAATAGGTAATGTACCAATACCTGTATGTGCTGCAATAGCTACACTAAACGAATGACCACCACCTAAACCTTCGTTTACAATAGTTGATGTAATAAAATCTTTACCTAAACCACCATACTCTTCTGGAAAAGAAGTAGATAATAATCCTTGCTCGCCAGCCTTTTCCATTAATTGGGGCATTAAACCTGGTTCTAGTTTATCAATTCTATCTACAATTGGTAAAATTTCTGTATCCAAGAATTGTTGACACATGTCCATTACCATCGATTGTTCTTCATTAAAATCTTCTGGTATAAATGTTTCAAATGGATTACTTTGCTTAATAATCCATTCGCCTCCTTTTAAAGTTGTTTTTTGTGATGTGGCATTCATGGCAATAGTTATTTATGATGAAAATTATGGATGATATTGTTGATGATTTTAACTTGTTAAATTATCGTATACTTTTTGAAATACATTTTTAACAATCTCAATTTCTTCTTTTGTGATACCAATTAATGCCTCTTGCATTGTTTGATTGGCAAGATCGATTGTTCTTTGTTGTAAATCTTTTGCATTTTCTGTTAAACAAACCAAGTTTATTCTTCTATCAGTGACAGATGGTTTTCGAATCACCAAATTTTGTTTTTCTAAATTATCAATAAGTCTTGTAATGCTTGGCTTATCTCTAAATGTTCTATTACACAATTCTTGCTGACTTAAACAATCTTCTTTCCACAAATGATATAATACGCTCCATTGTTCAATGGTAATTTCTAATCCATCATTTCTAAAATTCTTCTGCAATCTTCTTGCCACAGCTGTACTAGCCATGCCATTGATTACGCTATATAATTCGCCTCTCTTAAATTGGTTGTTTGACATATAGTTGTTTATGCAACTAATCAAAGTTAGGGAAATTTATCGTGCAG
>JBMLQZ010000207.1:4252-8277 GCA_049241285.1 Chitinophagaceae bacterium
AATTATTTGGGTAAAATAGCAGGACGCTCAGAAATTTCGTGATAACATAAAACCTCTTGTGCATAATAGTGAGCAACCATACTTTTTCTTGTTTGCTTTGGATTGGTAATTGGTGAACCACCATGTAACAAATTTGCATGCCAAATAAATACATCACCTTTTTTAGCATAAAAGAACGCTGGTGTTAAGTTGTTTTTATTAATTACGTCTGTAATAGCTTCTTCGTAATTTGCATAATTATTTTTTCCTAAAAACAAGGCGTTATTTCCTGAATCAAAATGCTCACTCATTAAATATGGAAGTTTATGACTACCGGGGTAATACATTAATTCGCCACTTCCTTCTACAATATCTTCTAATGCAATCCAAATAGCAGCTAAATATCCAAGCGGTTCTGTAGTCATATGAACACTATCACTATGTGGCTTTTGTTCACTACCATAAATAAAATTGATGGTTTGAAATGGAATAACATTTCGCTGAAATATAAAGGAGATAATTTTAAAAATTTCTTCGTTTTTAAAAACGCTTTCAATAGTGTTTCCTTGTTTCCAAGCATCCATAATTTTTCGTCCTGTAAAATTAAAATCTACTTTTTGTTGTGTTTGTAGTGTTTCAATTTCATTATTAATAGCATTTACTTCATTGGTAAACAAACCTTGAATTTGCATAAAACCATTTTGAGGCCAAAGCAATAATTGTTGTTGAATAATTGCAGAAAAAGTAGCAAAATCAGGATGGCTTTGTATTTGAACAGTTGTAATATTGAGATTATCCATCCACGGAATTTCAGAATTGCTTGCAACAATATGCCTATGAGCGATACTTTGCCATAAGAACCGTTTGATTTTAAATTTTTCATAAAGCACCTTGTTAGATTTAAGTTGCTGAAGGTGTAATAAATTATAAACATTATATACCAAACGAAAACTTCGTAAAAAACCCGTGTACTTTTGTATCCACTTTTTCATTTAATAAAGCTAAGTAGTTAAATAATTCTACATGCATATTTTACATAAACAAGCAAGTATTCATTACAATAAATATGGAATAGGAAACAAAATATTGATTTGCTTTCATGGTTATGGCTTGCAAGGTAACAGCTTTGAATACTTAACAAATGACTTAGCTAAAGAATATACCATTTTTGCCATTGATTTACCATTTCATGGAGATACGGTTTGGGAAGAAGAGGTAACACTTACACCTTTAGATGTAATTACCATCATCAATAACTTAGCACCTTCTTCAATTAACGAAAAAATTACTTTGTTAGCCTTTAGTATGGGTGGAAGAGTTGCACTGCAATTACTAGAAAATTTTCAGGATAAATTTGAACAATTGATATTAATTGCACCTGATGGATTACATAAAAATAAATGGCAATGGCTTGCTACACAAACAGTTTTAGGCAACGAATTGTTTAAATTTACAATGAAACATCCGCTTTGGTTATTTAAAATTATTCAATTAGCTGATGCTTGCAACTTACTAAATAAGAGTATTGTAAAATTTGTTCACTATTATATTGATGATACGTCTGAAAGAATGCTTTTATATAAACGTTGGACTGTAATGAGAATGTTTAAACCGAACTTATCTAAACTACAACTACAAATTTTGCAAAATCAAACTCCGGTTAAATTATTATTCGGAAGTTTAGATAGAATTATTCTTACCAAACGGGGTATTGACTTCAAAGGCAGTAACCCATTTATAAAAATTCATGAAATACATGCAGGTCACCAATTACTTCATCCAAAATATGCTCATGAAATAATCGCTTTGTTTCGTATGTAAATTGTTTCTTTGTAATTATGTGGTGGCTTATAAGTTTTATTACTTTTTTATTATTCGTATATCTAACAATTATGTTAGTATATCGATATTATTTTATTCAATTAAAACCCATTATTTTCTCCAAAAAATATATCCCTAAAAATAGTTTTACCATTATTATACCTGCAAGAAATGAAGCAGAAAATATTGGTATTTTACTAGATACAATTATTGCACAACAATATCCTTCAACGCTTTGGGAAGTTTTTGTTATTGATGATTTTTCTACAGATGCAACTGCAAGTATTGTATCAAATTATCAATCATTAAACACAAATATTCACTTAGTTAAATTAGCAGATGAACTAGAAAATTCAGTTATTAATTCTTACAAGAAAAAAGCAATTGAAATAGGTATACAAAAATCTACCAAAAGCTGGATTATTACAACTGATGCTGATTGTAAAGTAGGTACTAATTGGCTAAATAGTTTTGACAATTACATTCAAGATACTGATAGTGTGTTTGTTGCTGCACCAGTTGTTTTTAGTAATAATGGAAGTGTATTACAAAGCTTTCAGTGCATAGATTTTATGGCTTTACAAGGTATTACTGCTGCTGCTATTTCAATGGGCGTGCATGCTATGTGTAACGGGGCTAACCTAGCTTATAAAAAATCAGTTTTTTATGAAGTAGATGGCTTTAAAAATATTGATACCATTGCAAGTGGTGATGATATGTTTTTGATGAAAAAAATTCAAAAAAAATATCCGGAAAATCTTGGTTATTTATACAACAAAGCAGCAATTGTAGAAACGAAACCAATGGATACCATTCAAGACTTTTTTAATCAACGAATACGCTGGGCTAGCAAAACAAATAGTTATAAAGAAATAACCACCATTATAGTTTTATGGTTGGTGTTGCTTTCAAATATTGGATTAACAATTTTGCCAATTATAGCTATTTTTCATCCAGTATTTTTTAGTATTTGGCTGATAATGCTTAGCATAAAAACCTTTGTAGAAGTTATGTTTGCTGTAAAAATTGCCGACTTTTTTTCAATCAAACTAAAATGGTGGTATATGCTATTTCAATTTCCACATATAGTATACACTAGCATTGTTGGTTGCTTTGGATTTTTTACAACCTATCAATGGAAAGGTAGAACCGTAAAATAATTGAAGCAATCTACTCACATCAATTTAGAAATAACCCTATCTTTCATTTGTGAAAACAAATTCAACATCATCTTCTATTGTAAAAAGATTGTTTAAAAATAAGCTAGCAATTATAGGGTTGATTATTATAATACTAAATCTAATCATTGCCATTTTTGCTTACGGATTTGCATTAGATAGTACTATTAATGCCAATAGAATAATACCTGAAATTGGCAGTAAAAAACAAGGTTCTCAAATACAATTTTTATTAGTTAAAAAAAATAATGAAGAGCTATCAAATTCAATAGTCAACAAATTATTTACGGGTACAATTGACGCTTACCAATATCTTCCTATTCAAAAATATTATCAGAAAAATGATTCCATTTTTTTTGAAAAATATATTGATGAAAATATCACAGAAAAAGGTGCAATGCATCTGCAACAGGTTGCAAAAGATCCTGTTATTAAACAAACCTTTTTATTAGGAACAGATAAGTTTGGAAGAGATATGCTTAGCAGGCTTTTTTTAGGAACAAGAGTAAGCTTAGGAGTTGGATTAATTGCGGTAATTATTTCACTTTCAATTGGTATAGTTTTAGGAGCTTTTGCTGGTTATTTTGGTGGGTTTATTGATGCTTGTATTATGTGGCTTACAAATGTAATTTGGAGTATCCCTACCCTACTTTTAGTATTTGCCATAACCTTAGTATTAGGTAAAGGATTTTGGCAAGTATTTATTGCAGTAGGTTTAACAATGTGGGTAAATATTGCTAGGTTGGTAAGAGGTCAAGTATTGAGCATTAAGAATTTAGAATATGTGCAAGCGGCTACCGTATTGGGTTTTAGCCATTTTAGAATTATTTTTAAACATATTTTACCAAATATATTAGGGCCTGTTATGGTAATTGCTGCAAGTAACTTTGCTGCTGCAATTGTGGTAGAAGCTGGCTTAAGTTTTTTAGGAGTAGGTGTGCAGCCTCCTCAACCAAGTTGGGGTTTAATGATTAAAGAGAACTATAATTTTATTATTACAAATAGACAATTATTGGCTTTAGCACCTGGTATTGCCATTATGCAGTT
>JBMLQZ010000208.1:0-7196 GCA_049241285.1 Chitinophagaceae bacterium
AAAACAATTTTAGTTTTTATTATGGTAGGAATGGAAAACCAGAAGATAAAGACACTACCAACGAATTAGATTTAGATGGTACAAAAAGGAGTGAACGATGGACTAAAGCTTTAGAAAAAGGGAATGAAATTTGGCTAAAAGGTTTGTGGCGTGTACCGTGGGAGCCATTTACTATTAAAGTAAAAGAGATTAATACCGATGAACAAAGTATCACTTTAACTGAACAGCCACCAAACGGTATGGGATCTAAATATTCTACTGTAGCAAATGAACAACCATTATGGCGTTTTGGTAGCGGTAAAGAGAATTATTTTGCCATTAATTTATTGGAAGAAATTGACCAACCAGGTGAATGGTCATTAGATGTAGTAGAACAAAAAATATACTACTATCCTCCTGCACCTATTGAAAATTTGAACATAATGGTGAGCGATATGAAAGCACCCTTATTGAAACTAAACAACACAGCTTTTGTGCAGATAGAGGGTTTACATTTAGAAGGTGGTTTAGGCGATGGAATTGACATTCTTAACAGCAACAATATAACCATTGCCGGCTGTGCCATAAATAATATTGGAGCTACTGGTATTAGCATGATTGGGGGTAACAACAATAAAATACAATCGAATGATATTGCCGAAACTGCTGGACTAGGTATTGAACTAAAAAACGTAGGAGACAGAAAATCACTTATATCAGGAAATGTTCAAATCTTGAATAACCATATTCATCATGTAGGTAAATTATCTTACAAACAAGGCATTAGCCTTTATAACTGCGTAGGCATTTTAATTGCTCATAATTTAATTCATGATATTCCTACGGCAAGTATTCGAACAGATAATATCAATAATTGCATTTTTGAGTATAATGAAATTCACAATATTGCTTTGAAAGAAGGTGATACTGGTGTTTTTTACAACTATGGTGGTTGGAGTACATATGGCAATGTTTTCAGGTACAACTTTTCTCATCATACCAATAGGGCGAATGCCTTCTATAGCGACGATGGGGATAGTGGGGATTTTTACTACAATAACATTGTACAAGATTGCATCAGCGGTGTAAAGTTTGGAGGAGGTCATGATCTAATAGCAGAAAATAATCTCTTTATTTTAAGCAAAGACCAAACAATTGATGATAGAGGTAAAGACCGCAACTATCGTTTAGGAACGAAGTATGAAAGCAATTTAACTCAATTCAATATCAATCAAAGTCCATGGAAAGATTATGGTGAAGAATTAGTAAAAGAACATGAACTTACTACGATGCTTTGGAGTAATATATTAATGCCTAAATGGAAACCTGAATTACCTAATGGTAGTAGAATGAAAAATAATGTAGCTATTGCCAGTGGTAAATTTCAGGTAAAAACTGGCAATGTGGTAAACGAAAACAACACCTCAATTAACACCATAGAAGAAGCAAAATTTTACGATTATGCCAATATGGATTTACGTTCTAACAATAAAGTTATCTTATCAAAATTCCCAAAGCTGAACGAAGTTTTTCCTACCATTGGTTTACAAGTAGATAGTTATAGAAAAGTAATTCCAACACGAAAAGAAAGCGGTGGATTAAACAATAGATCTAGCACAGATAATGTTGATACAGAAGATAAAATGATAGATAAAGTAGTTCCTATAAAACAGTAAGATGTTTAAATATTTTTGTTGCATTACAGTGTTCATGTTAAGTAAAGTATGTTATACTCAAACCATTACATGGAAAGATTTAGATAGCATAGCAGAAAAGAATATACAATACTTTACCTATGATCAATTGCCAGATACTAGTTTGAAAATTTGGTTTGTACAAACACCTATAAAGAAAAAAACACCAAAATGTGCAGCCATTATTTGGATACATGGTGGTGCATGGGTAAGTGGCAAAGCAAGTACTTTCTTTGCGAATGCAACCTATTGTAATCTTAACAATGCTATGGGTTTTAGTATAGAATATAGGTTGTTAAATAAAGGCAATTATAGCATTACAAATTGTATAGATGATTGTGTAAATGCAATACAAGCCATTAAAGCAAAACACCAACAATTTAATATTGATACAAATAAAATAGTGTTAGTAGGAGAATCAGCCGGTGGACATTTAGCCGCTATGATTGCATTACAAAAGAAACAAAATATCAAAGCTTTGGTGCTTTACAATCCAGTACTTAATTGCTATACAGGCACATTCATTAAATACATACATGCACCTTTATTAGTTAACAAACAACCTTTAGATACAACAAAATTATTGTTACAATTAAAGGAGAGAGCTATTGCTTTATCTCCTTTATACCAAGTAACCCATTCTCTTCCACCTACTTTAATTGTACAAGGTTTAAATGATATAATAACACCTCCTGAATATGCAGTTTCATTTAAGAATATCTTATTAAAAAAACAAACATCTTGTAAATTAGAGCTATTACCAAATACCAATCATGCATTTGCAATACCACATTATAAAGCAAGTGAAGCACAAGTAATTCATGCATTAAATAGCTTAACTCGATTTCTATTTGATAGAAAAATAATAAAGAAATTAAGGGTAACTATAACCAATAGTTTTAGCAATACATGGTATATTAGAAAGTAGAAAGCTATTTTTTCTATTGTCACTTGCTTGTAAAACTAACACTAATAAAATTAGGGGGTTACTGTAATGGTTATTTGTCTCACAACTTCTTTAACAACATTTAAACCTTGATTTTGGGCTAAAAAAGTAACCACATACGTACCTGGCGTAGCAAATCTGTAACGATATGTTTTCAAGGTTGCATCTGTTGCTCTTTTTATTCCAGCACCAACATCTGGATTAGTTGTTTTTAAATTAACAGCTGAAGTAATTAACCAATCATCATTCTCCTCTTGATTTGTTGAAGTACTAGGATCAAATGTAATAGGATAAGCTGTTTGAATTGGTATGCCATTAGAATTGCACGGTCTGCCAGAAATTATAAAAGTAGCGTTACTTGCACTAATACCAGCTTGCCCTACATTCCAAGCATGAAAATTTGTAACTGTGGTTTTAGGTGCAGGATTATTTTTTATGTTGGCTTGAACCCATCCTGCATTTGAAAATGTTGAAAATAAGTTGGTTACTCTGCCATCAGGTAAGGTATTTGTTAATACTAGGTTTTGTAGTTGCCATCTTCTTTGTGCAGCAGTTAAATATTGTTTATTCATTACTCTAAAAGCAATATTTATAGAATCAGCATTATTAAAATCTGATAAATTGATGGTATCAGAATTGGTAAAAGTTGTTGTTAATGCTACAGGCCACTTTGTATTTCTATTTGTAATGTCAACCCAACTTGCATTTACTACGTTGGTAGAATCGTACCCTCTTAAATAAGCTGTAATATACAATCGAATGGAGTCAGGGTTTGTTAGTACTCCCTGTGTCATATTCGTTTGAAAAGAAAGCCTTGGTATGCCTGCAGCTATTCTTCTATTTCTATTCTCATATCTTCGTCCTATTTCACCAGAAAAAAAAGTTATTAAATCCGCTTTTCCAGCAAAACCAAATATTGCTGTATCACCTGCTTTATACGTGATTTTATCGCTATTTACGGCAAAATCAACAGGTTCTTCTACATCCACTTTTTTACAAGAAAACAATAGCAACGATGCAAATGCTACTTGTAAAATATTTTTTTTGATATTGTATAAATACATAGTTAATGATTGAGAGAGTTTAGATAAAACTTACCATCCAGGATTTTGAGTTAAATTAGGTGCAGTTATTATTTCATTAGCTGGTATGGGAAACAAAATAAACTTTACCGGATTACCCAAAAAGTTATTTGCGGCTGTATTTGATGCAACTAATAAACCACTAGGAGCAGCAGCTGTATTTATATTTATAAGTCCCTGCATAACATTTGTGTAAACTCCCCAACGTATCAAATCTTGACGGCGTACACCTTCAAAACAAAGTTCCCTACTTCTTTCATCCATTATGTCTTGCATTGTAAATGTTGCCACATCTGCTATTGGCAGTGCAGTATTCAAGTTAGTAGCACCATAAGCCCTTCTTCTAACCTGATTAAAGTAGTTAACAGCTTGAGCAGAAGGAGTGCCACCATTTAAATTCAAATCGGCTTCAGCAGCCATTAGCAATACATCTGCATAACGAATAATCGGAAAATTACAAGATGTATTATTGTTTATTCTTGTAACACCAGCTAAATTAATTTCATACTCTCTACGCCATTTACCAATTGGTCTATCATAACTTGTTGGATAACCACTTCCTTGATTTACCACTGTAATTGCGGTAATTGCACCGCCTGAAACAGTTGCAGTTGCTGTTGCTCCAGAACCAGCTGTTGAAAGAAAGCTTATTGTTGGAGCTGTTGTGTAGCCAGTGCCAGGATTGTCGATTGTAATTGATGTAATTCGATTGGTATTAGAAACTCTAGCTGTAGCTCTAGCACCTGTACCACCTCCACCAGAAATTACAACAGATAATAATGGGGATTGTCCGCTTACAGTGTTTCTAAAAATATAAGGAGAAATATTCCAATCTCTTCTTAAATCTCCAGCTCCGTACAAATTGTAAAGTTTAGCAGAGGGACGATAAAAAGCATTTGAAAATCCAAAAGTATTAATATTCGATTGACCAAAAGATCCTGTAGTACTATTATTAGTGATGCCCATTAAGGAACCTAGTTGTTGGCTAACCGTATAACCTGTATTTGCATAAGCACCAGTAACATTAGATTTTGATAGAAAAGCGGCATCCCAAATTCCTTCTGAATTTCCGGCTGTAACACTTACCGTATTCTGCATATTATTTGTAAACACATTACTATATGCTGGTGCAGTAGGCACACCTGCAGCAAATGTTACGGTATTGTAAAAGCTAAGTGGTGTGGTGTTTAGTTGGTGTAATCCAGAATTAATTACTTTGTTAGCCCAAAATAACGCTTCTTGATATTTTGAATTGTCATTTATTGGGTTACCAGCCATACTTAAACAAACCCTTGCCAACATAGCATCAACAGCTGATTGAGTTACTAATGAAGTGTTGTTTACTTGCGAAATCACAGGCACTAATGTATCTGCTCGTTTCATTTCATCTACAATAAAATTATACACTACTCTAGAGCTTGTTCTCGGCAAATTAAAAGTTGTACCCATTTGTGTAGTAGGTGTATTTTTCAAAACCACATCGCCAAAATTACTAGTGAGCAAATAATAGTAAAACGCTCTCATAAATACAGCTTGTCCTAAAATTTGCTTACGTTTCGTTTCGTTCATTACAGGCTTGTTAATGTTATCAATAATTACATTAACCATTTCAATACCTCTGTAACATAAACGCCAAAATGTGGCATAAGTGGCATCGCTATTGCTTGATCGCAAAGATTCTGTAAATACTTGTGTAGTAGTTCCTGTAGCAGCATCTGTTCTAAATCCTTCGTCTGTTACTGTAGCAAAATAACCCCATAAGCCTTGTGCATACATTTGCTCTTGATTCATTAATCCATAAACAGCTACCAATTGAGCTTCAAGCTGTTCTTCTGTTGCAAAAGTAGTTGGTTGAAATATAATTGGTTCTAAGCTTATGTCTTTGTTACACTTGGTAAAACAAGCAGCAATAACAAATAGTATAATATAATATTGTTTTTTCATACAGTCGTTAGTTTAAAATGTTACAGATCCTCCTATGGTATACGTTACTGCTCTTGGATATGGCGTATAATCCCAACCAGGAGAAAGTACTGTATAGCTACTACTTGGTTGAATAAAAGTAAATCCTGTTCCTGCAGTATTTGACTGCCCCGTTGAACCCGCTGGTGCATTTGCCGGATTAGCTTGACGGAAAGTAGACACTTCTGGATCTAAACCTGTGTATCTGGTAATGGTTAATAAGTTTTGAACTGTGATGTAAAAACGCACATTACTTAGTTTCATTTTCTTTAAAACATTAGCAGGTAGAGAATAATTTAAAGCCAATGTTTTTAGCCTTAAAAAAGATCCATCTTCAACAATTCTGTCAGAAATTCTTGTTTGCCCACCAACGTCGGTTCTTAAATTAAACGTAGCCCTTGGTATTTCATTTGTTGGATTATTAGGTGTCCAACGATTGGCGAATGTTGCAAACTGATTGGTATTAATATAGTAACTACCACTTTCAAAAATATATCTATTTGCATTTATAATATCATTACCATAACTCCATTGTAAGAATACATTTAATGACCAATTTTTGTATGTGAAGTTATTATTTAATCCACCTGTATGAATAGGCAAAGCTCTACCTATAACTCGTTGATCATTTACATCAATTATACCATCTCCATTAATATCAGCATACTTAGGATCGCCTGGTTGAATAGGTGTTGTTGCTGGTGTAGTATAGCTTGGAATACCAGATTTTAAAACATATGTTCCATTAGCTAATTTATCAAAATCAGTGTACTGATACACGCCACCCCAAACATAACCAAAGAACTGAGAAATAGGTTGATTTGTTACAGCTATCCAACCTGTTGGTTGTGATGCAGTTGGGATAGAAGGAAATTGGGCAGCCGTTTGACGAACTTCAAATCCTTCATAAAAATCAAGAATTTTATTTTGATTAAAACTGATATTAAAACTACTTGTCCAATTAAACTTTTTGCTATTGATATTGATTGTGCTAATAGTAAGTTCTACCCCACTATTGCTTACCCTACCTACGTTTTGAAACTGTGTATTTGTACCATTAGCATAGCCTGCATAAAATGGCAACGGAACGCCCATTAAGAAATCTTTAGTAATTCTGTTGTAATAATCAACTTCTATGTTAACCCTATCTTTAAATAAATTCAAATTCAATCCTAAATCAAGCTCTTCACTTCTCTCCCATGTTAAGTTATCATTGCCATAAAAGAAAGGAACCATACCTGGCACATATACATTGTTGATAGGATAACCAGCACTATTTTGTAAATTACCAAATTGAGACAGGTAACTAAAATCTCCAACTTTATTGTTACCGACTGAGCCGTAACTAACTCTAAATTTACCTTCTGTTAATACTTTAGTCAAACCTTGTGCAAATGGTTCTTTCGAAAACTTCCATGCAAATGCAGCTGAAGGAAATGTTCCCCATTGTTTGCCAGGTGTAAATCTTGAAGACCCATCGGTACGTACAGTACCAGTAAACAAATATTTGTCTTTATAACTATAATTTATTCT
>JBMLQZ010000209.1:0-3943 GCA_049241285.1 Chitinophagaceae bacterium
GATCAATGCTGTTTTTTTGAATTTGTGAATTAGTTGTATCGGAATTGTTTGTTGCTTGTTCGCTAGTATTTTGTTCTGTTTTTTGCTGTTGATTTACTGATGGTACTGCTAGCCAATGAGTTAATGGTAAATCTATAAAACGTGCATGAATATTGGCTTTTACCGCATATTGTAACGCTTGCCATTCGGGTGAAAAAATGGCAAATGGATAATAAACAGCTTGTTGTATTTGATTGGTTTGATAAGCTAATATGGCAACTGGTGGTTGCACTTGATTGTTTTTTAAAAAAGGAATTAACGCATCTGCTTCTGGTGGTCCTTCAACTAAAATAATATCTGGTTGATGTTGTTCTAAAAATGCTAGAACATTTTTTGCAGAACCGGGTCCATGATGCCGAATGCCAAGTATATGTGTAGCCATAGAACGTTGATGAATAATGCGTTTGATGCCTTTTTAATTGATGTATTGTTGCATAGCGAATAAGGCGTACAAGAGTGCGACGCAACAATAGTTACATAGTAGCACTACAGTTGGTTACCTAAGCCATATCTCTACATGCTCTATAAATATCTTTCCAATCGTCTCGGGTTTTTACAACAGTTTCTACATATTCTTGCCAAACAATTTTATCTTGAATAGGGTCTTTAATAACGGCACCAATAATGCCAGCTGCTACATCTGTAGCTTTTAAATGTCCATCTCCAAAATAACCAGCCATTGCTAATCCATTGTTTACAACTGAAATGGCTTCTGCTGTGCTAAGTGTGCCTGTTGGTGATTTTATTTTGGTTTTTCCGTCTATGGTAACGCCGCTACGCAATTCTCTAAATATGGTAACAATACGTTTTATTTCTTGTAATGCAGGTTTTTCAACAGGTAGTTGCATGGTTTTTTCATAACTAGCTACTCGTTGCTGAACGATGTTTATTTCTTCATCTATCGTATCTGGAACAGGTAGCACAACTGTGTTGAATCTGCGTTTAAGAGCACTGGATAATTCGTTAACACCTTTGTCTCTATTATTGGCTGTTGCTATAATGTTGAAGCCTTGAATGGCTTGAATTTCGGTGTTTAATTCTGGTATAGGTAATAGCTTTTCTGATAGTATGGTAATTAAAGAATCTTGCACATCGGCACCAATTCTTGTGAGCTCTTCAATACGAACTATTTTGCCCGTTTTCATGCCTCTAACAATAGGTGTTTCTACCAATGCTTTTTCTGATGGGCCTTCAGATAATAGTCTTGCATAATTCCATCCGTATCTTATGGCTTCTTCACTTGTGCCTGCTGTACCTTGAATAATAAGAGTGCTTACCCCACTAATTGCTGCTGCTAAATGTTCGCTTACCCAACTTTTTGCAGTACCAGGTAAACCATATAATAGCAATGCTCTATCGGTTGTTAATGTAGCAACCGCTATTTCAATTAAGCGTTTATTGCCAATATATTTTGGGGTTACTATAAATCCATTTTTTAAAGTTGTACCCATTAAATAATCTACTACCAATTGTGGCGTTAATAGCCAATTAACTGGCTTTTTTCCGGTATCTGCCTTTTGTAACTCTTCTAATTCTTGAGCAAACATTTGTTCTGCATGACTGCGTAAAATGGTAGACATGATGCTTGTTTTATTGGAATGATTGAATAATATTTTGCTTTAAGTGTAATAAACGAATAATGGTTTCTTTGTTGCGTAACCATACATCGGCTGCATAAGTATCGTTAGGTGAAAATTTACTTACTAATTCACTATTTTTTGAAGCTATACAAGCTATTGACTTGTGTAAATAATTTGTTGGAAAGCTTGGGTATTCTGAAACGTATTTTAAAAATACATACGTAAAATCTACGCCCCATTCTTGTTGCCATTGTAATGCATTTTCAATGATTGACCATTCATTTTCTTTAAAAAATTGAATACTATATTTTTCTTGTTCTTCTATTGGTAACAGTTTTATTAATTCAACATGAAAAGTATTGGTTTGTTGTACAATACTATTTGCCCAATTTGCGTTGTTAAAAATTATAGTAGCATGAATAATAGCTGGAAGATATTGTTGTAAGTTTTCTTGTTTATGAAAATACGATATGATACTTGCAGCATTTAACTGTAATGATGCTTCTAAAAAATCTGGTGGTGTATATTGTAATAATTGAAAAAGTATAAAAACATCATCGGTAAATGTTTTTGAATTACTTAACGGTTCAATACCTGTAGCAATTATTTCTGGTGGTAAAGGATTGCTTAATTGAATATGTATGATTTGTTTAGAAGATAAACCCAATAATATTTTTTCTTTTCTTAATGAAATAGCATTTGCAACTATTGCTTCATAGCTTTTTATGATAGATGATGAAGGATTTTTTTTAAGCAATGACAATACTTTGCTTTTAACTGTGATGCTTTTTTCTGTTAAAATACCTTCAAGCCAGCTACAGTCTTCTAAGCCTGAAATGAAGCCATCTATAATTTCTAAAAAAGATGTTTTGGTGCTTGCATTTTCTTGTGACCAAGTAGATTGTAATAGATTCATTGCTTCTTGTACATTTTCTTTACAAGTATCTTGAAGAAGTTGTTTTCTCTCTGCTAGGCTGCCTGTTTGCCAAACATCTATTTGATGAACTTCTATAGTGAATGCTTGCCACTCTTTATTAAAATTGCAAAGCCATAAGCCTCGTTTGCCAATACATTCAATCACTAATTTCTTAATGCTTTTTTGTGATACTGCTTTTTGTAATAATTGCGTAATGATTTGTGGATGTACTATTTGTTTTTTTGAACTGCATTGTTTTAACCATAATTCAATATGGTAATCATACTTTTCCGAAAATGCATCAATCAACAATTGATGAGCAATAGTGCTACAATAATTTGCCGTTTCATTTTCTGCTATAGTAATATTGTTATTGGTGTGTTTTATTAATTCAGTACCAACAATAGTATATTGATGAATTAAAGCGGCTATCTGTAAAAATTGTTCTTCTTTTTCTATTGCTGTGTTTGCTTGTATTGTTTCAATAGCAGCTGTTAAGCTTTCATTTTCATTGCTTATTTTAAAAGGCATTTTATGAATGCCCAATAAAGCGGATTGTAAGGTAAATTGCCACTCTTGCATATTTATAAACTAATGAATTGATGATGCTTCCAAACACCAATGGGTTTAAAAATATGGTTATTGCCAACAACCGTTACTGTAATTGCATTTCCACCACTTAAAGCCAACAAATTGTATAACACATTTTCTGTAGCTTCTAATTTAACTATTGAAGATTCTTCATCTTTTAGCCACCAAGTATTTTGATAAAAAAGCGGCGTAACCTGCTGAACTATAAAGGGTAAATCTTGGTTAAAAGGTAATGTTAATCTGCTGTTAATGCAGCTATCAGCAACTTTTTTCCAATTTAAAAAGGCAGCTATGTTTTGTGGAGTACCTACAATATTATGTTGCTCTTTTACAATTGCTCTTAAAGGCATAGCTGACGGATAAAAAATTAATGTTGCATGAATACATGATCCTGGAACAAGTAGCGCACTATTTATTTGCCAGCGAACACTAAACTGTAATATCAATGCATATTTTTTCGATTCAATACCGTATAGCCAGTTTCTTTCAACAAGTATAGTATCTTCTAATAATTGCTCTTTACCAATTACTAACCAATTATCTGTAATACCATCATAGGTAAGTAGTTGTTCTTGTTTTGTAGTAAAGCCAATTAAGTTTTTTACATCCCCCATTAATAAACTATTGATTGAAGATGCGTTTTTATAAGCTGTAATAATGCTGTATATATGTACTAGTTGCGATAAAAAATCGTTCTCCCAACCTTCTTTATAAAAATCAATGGTTGATAGTTTTTTAATCAAATTTGCTATGCCAGGTGCTTTTGCATCAATCATTCTTTTTGCAAGCTCATCAAACGAAAGGGTTCCTTTTTCTG
>JBMLQZ010000210.1:0-1623 GCA_049241285.1 Chitinophagaceae bacterium
ATTTTACAGCATCCCAGTTTTTCTCCCATTTTTTTCTCCATGTAAAAGGTAGATTACAAACTATGCAAATTTTTGTAGGTAAATTAAGCTTATTGCCTTTGTGCATATAGTCGTTTTTTTCATAACAGATGAACTATTATAAAGTTGAAAAGGTAGTATTGTAAATAAAGTTTTCTTGTTAAAGTTTCTCTTAAATCTACATTGTACATTTTAATCTTCTCTATACATATTTCGGTACTGAAGAGGTGTGCACTTTGTAATTTGTTTAAAATATCTATTGAAGTTTGAAAAATTATTAAATCCACTTTCAAAGCATATTTCAGAAATAGGTTTATTAGTCTCGTTTAGAAGTTTACATGCATGGTTAATTCTTAAATCTAATAAAAAGCTAGAGAACGATTTTTTTGTGGCAGTTTTAAAATATCTACAAAATGCATTTTTACTTAGGTTAGCTATAGAAGCAATTTTATGAAGTGTAATGGTTTCAATGTAATTATTCAGTAAAAATTGCATAACAGTATTTAATCTTTCAGCCTCTTTGGTTGATTGTTGTTGCTCTACTATTTGTTTATTCAATTCAACCAAATCTCTCGATTTTGATAAAACATTTAACAACTGTAAAAAAAGAATAAGCTTATCTGTATTATTCGAATGAATAAGCTGTTTAATTAAAGGTTCGGCAATTTTTTGCGTTTTCCCCTTTATCATTAAACCATGTTTTGCTTTATTCAACAATTTTAATAGTTGAATATTTTCTGGAATATGAAAAAAATAATCACCAAAAGCATTAGGAAGAAAATGAATTACAAAAGATTCTGCCATTAATCCTGTTTTCTTTTCTGAATAAGTAGTATCGCACTTCCATAAATGAGGCAAATTGGCACCTACCATAATCATATCTCCTGGCTTAAAATTGTGTAAGTGGTTACCTACAATTTGTAATCCTGTTCCTTGAATAATTTGTACAATTTCTATTTCTGGATGAAAATGAAATTCATTATAGAACGTAGGAACACAATCATGCCTTACACTAAATGAATTCTGTGGCTTTAAAGCTATTTTAAGCAGTTTAGGTTTCATGCTTTCCTAAATTTGGTATAAAGTAATCAATTTTAATTCTATAATGCATGCATTTTTGGTAAGATAGTATCAAAATTGGTTAATATCTGTTCATTCAATCTTCATATCTAGAATTACATTTGACTTGTATCTTTTTATTCAAGCGATTGTAAACCTATATAGCATTTTATTATTTACCATCGTTAGTATTTACATAATGCTTTCTTCAAATGAAAACACAGCAGGTAAAAGTTTTAAAAATTCATGCAGCTGATAATGTACTTGTTGCTTTAACGGATTTACAGAAAAATGAAGTCATTCTATTTGAAGATAAAAGCTATACTGTAACTGAATTCATTCCTGCTAAGCACAAATTTTTTATAGCTGATTTAGCAAAAGGAGATGAAATTAAAATGTATGGTGTAACAGTTGGAAAAATTGTGCTAGATAAAGTTGTTGTGGGTGAAAGAATGACTACAGAAAATACCCAACATGCTGCAGAACCATACATGCTAAGAAATACCCATTATCAATGGCAGCCACCAGATATTAGTAAATTTGTAG
>JBMLQZ010000211.1:0-1268 GCA_049241285.1 Chitinophagaceae bacterium
CTTTATATTTTCTAGCTTCGTAAATAATAGTTTCTCCAGGGCTTTCTTCAACACCTGCAAAAACACTACCCATCATTACTACGTTTGCACCAGCAGCTAAGGCTTTTACCATATCACCAGTATAGCGAATGCCACCATCTGCAATTACTGGAATTCCTTTGGTTTTTAACTCATTGGCTGCTTCCATTATGGCTGTTAATTGTGGCACACCAGCACCTGCAACAATACGTGTTGTACAAATTGAACCTGGACCAATGCCTACTTTTACACAATCTGCACCAGCTTCTGCTAATGCTTTTGCACCAGCAGCCGTACCAACATTACCTGCTATAATTTGTAATTTTTTAAAGTTTTTACGAAGCACTTTTAAGGCTTCAATTACGCCTTTGCTATGACCATGAGCACTGTCTAAAGTTACCACATCTACACCAACAGCTTGTAATGCTGCTGCTCTATCTAACAAATCTTTTGTAATACCTAAAGCTGCACCTACTAATAAACGACCATAGCTGTCTTTTACAGCATTGGGATTATTATTGAGTTGTAAAATATCTCGATAGGTAATTAAACCAACCAATACACCTTGTTTGGTAACTACGGGTAATTTTTCAATTTTATATTGCTGTAAAATTTTTTCTGCTTTTCTTAAATCCGTTCCTTCAGGTGCTGTGATAAGATTTTTAGATGTCATTACATCTTTAATCTTTTTGCTTTTGTTGCTTGTTTCAAAACGAAGGTCTCTATTGGTAAGAATGCCTACTAATTTTTGGTTGGCATCTACAATAGGAATTCCACCAATTCTATTGTCTCTCATAATACGTAAAGCATCGGCAACTGTTGCATCTTGCTTAAGTGTTATGGGATCTATTATCATTCCACTTTCGCTACGTTTTACTTTACGAACTTGTTCGGCTTGTTTGTCGATGGTCATGTTTTTGTGTAGAATACCCAATCCACCTTCTCTTGCTAATGCAATAGCTAGATTTGCTTCTGTAACTGTATCCATAGCTGCTGAAAGCATGGGAACATTTAAAGTAATTTGCTTGGTTAGCTGAGACTGAATATTTACCTCTCTTGGAAGAATTTCACTATATGCTGGCATAAGCAGCACATCATCGAAGGTTAAACCTGTACCGAATAATCTTGTAGCCGCTACATTGCTGGCTGTAGGTTTTTTTATGATTGCCATAGGCAAAGATATATTGATGATTGAAAATGCAAAATGAAATTTTTGTTGTTTGATTTTTTTATGCTAGAAAATGCTGCAT
>JBMLQZ010000212.1:0-6905 GCA_049241285.1 Chitinophagaceae bacterium
TAACTGCTTCCTTTTATCCTTTTTAGTTTCGCCTTCAACCTTTATCTGTAATTTTTTTCCGTTTGGTAATTGAATGGTTGCATTTTGTATAAATGGAATACCGAAAACATATTTTCCCGATGCAGGATTTAGCGGATACATACCTAAATTAGTCCAAACATACCAAGCACTCATTTGACCGCAATCATCATTGCCACTTAAACCATCTGGGCCCGTTTTGTAAACACTATCCATTACTACTTTCAACCATTTAGCAGCTTTTTCAGGAGCCCCTAGCATTGTATACATATAAATGATGTGATGGCTTGGTTCGTTACCGTGAGCATATTGACCAATTAATCCTGTAACATCTGCAGAAACGTTTTCACCATGTAATATGGATGGTGAAGTAAACAATGCATCAAGCTTATTAATTAGGTTAGCCTTTCCTCCAAATAAATTAGCAAATCCTTCAATGTCATGTGGTACAAAAAAACTATGCTGCCATGCTGTACCTTCAACGTATTGTCCTTCAAATCCATGTTCTGATAATAATGGGTCAAATGGTTCAATAAATTTTCCTTTACTGTCTTTTGCTCTCATAAACGTTGTTTTACTATCGAATAACTGACGATAGCTAGCAGCACGGTTCATAAATAATTCATAATCAGATTTTTTACCTAGTTTTTTTGCCACTTGTGCAATGCACCAATCATCAAATGCATATTCTAAGGTAATTGTTACACTCCATCCATGTTTGTCTTGAGGCACATAACCATATTGTATGTATTCTGGTGTTGCTCTTTGATTTTGAAAAGCACTTTTACGCATAGCTGTATAAGCCAGCTCATAATCAAATCCTTGAATGTTTTTTAATATAGCATCGGCAATAATTGGAATACTATGATAGCCTGTCATAGTATTTGCTTCCCAAGTGCTTAAATCCCAAACAGGCAACAAGCCATTGTCTTTATATAATTGAATCATACTATTAATCATATCTGGCAGCCTGTTTACTTGGGTAATTGTAAACAATGGATTTAAAGCTCTAAATACATCCCATTGAGAAAAAACCGTGTATTTATTTTTGCCAGCTGTAAATTGTTTTTTTAGTCCATCATGTGTTTGATAAAATCCATCTTCATCACTATGTATTACAGGTGCTAAACAAGTTCTATAAAGTGCTGAATAAAATTGTGTTGCTTGCGATTTGTTGTTGGTATTGATTTGAATTTTTTGCAGTTCTTTTTCCCATAAGTTATCAGCTTCATTTGCAACTGTTTCAAAACTTTTATCGTTTGTTTCTTTTAATGCAAGTAACGCTTTTTCGGTATCGAATGAACTTATGCCAACTCTTACAAATAATGGTTTAGATGTATTAAATTGTACTGCTAGTTTTACCTCTTTTCCCCAAGCAGTAGATGCATTTTTTGTTGTATCATTTATAAAAATAAATTGTTGAATTTTCTCTGAAAACTTAGCAGCAAAATATACTTTTTGTCCCTTTGCCCAACCAGTGCTATATCTATATCCTACAATAGTGTAATCATCAATCACTTTTAGCATTCCATCGGTACTTTTATCCCAATTAATTCTAAATCCCATATCAAACCTTAGCCATCCATTGTTTTTTGGAAAAGAATATTTATGATACCCATTTCTTGTACTTGCTGTAAGCTCACAAACCACTTTATTATCTAATTCTACTTTATAATAACCAGGCTTTGCCAATTCATTTTGATGATTAAATGGAATGAAAATTTTTTCTTTTCTTATTTCATTGGTATCTGTTAATGGTAAAATCGAAATATCGCACCAATCACCAATGCCTGTACCACTCAAATGTGTATGACTAAAGCCTGCAATAGCTTTACTACTGTAGTGATATCCACCACACCAATCCCATCCTTCAACACCATTATCAGGACTTAGTTGTACCATTCCAAATGGAACTGTTGCTCCTGGATAAACATGACCATGCCCCCCTGTTCCTAAAAATGGATCAACGAAAGAAGTTAGTTTTTGACTATAAACAGAAAGGCTGCACATAAATAGTGCAGCCAATTGTATCGTTTTTTTCATAACAATATTTTATGATGATGTTCTGAATAGTAATAATTCTTCAATCATGAATAGCTATTCTTATTTCCATTAATAAAGGTATCACCTCTTATTTAGTTTGGCAATAAAAAAGCTTTATATGTTTATTTAATATAAGGATATTGATCTTTAAAGAATGCTGGTTTATCTCTTATACCTTCATAAAAGAAAAAGCATTCTCCTTTAAAACCATTTGTTCTGTTTGTTTGAATCATTTGTGTTAAATACAAGTCAGATGCAAGGTTTGTTCCAGCCTTTAACAACACACCAGGATAAAACGGAACACTGGGATTTTTATAAAAAGACTTTTGCTGTGCAATTGTTGCGTTGTAAGCGGCAATATCGTAACGATAACATTGAGGCATAATTGCATCAACAAAGCTACTATCTACCCAAGCTGGCCAATCTTGTAAATATTCATTTAAAGCAAATGGATGAGCACTTGGGCTCATTGTAAATTGTATGGACGGCTTTAATGTTTTAACTTCTGTACGTAATCTTTTTAGAAAAGCAGTTAGTTTTTTTGATCTCCAGCTTATCCATCCAGCATCTAAAGCATTTGTAGGAGGGTTGCTACCACCATTTTCTGATTTGTATAAATTAACTGTATACGTATCATAGCCAGATGATGATGGAACTGCAGGTAAA
Organism: Chitinophagaceae bacterium; assembly: GCA_049241285.1. Classification (GTDB taxonomy): domain Bacteria; phylum Bacteroidota; class Bacteroidia; order Chitinophagales; family Chitinophagaceae; genus Parasediminibacterium. The sequence continues at coordinate 2,728 of JBMLQZ010000212.1, forward strand.
CGATCATCTCCTTGAACACCATCAACAGCATAGTTATTAATGACTTCTTTAAATAACGAAATCATGAAATTTTGAACCTCGGGATCAAATGCATTTAACCAATCAAATTGGTTTTTTACTACTAAGTTGCCATTAATATCTTTAGCAGCCCAATTAGGTTTTGCTGCAACAATGGGTCCTCCATTTGCAGAAAATGAAGAGGCAAATCCATATTCAAACCATGCATGAACTTTAATGCCAACCGCATGTGCTTCTGTAATCATTTCTTGCAAAGGATCTCTTCCTGCAAATCTTTCTGAAATAGATTTTCCAATTAAATTGTTCATAACAGCACTAGGGTACATGGTTCTAGCATTGTTATAAACAACCATAAATATATTATTAATGCCAGCGGCTTTACAATTTTGAACAGTTAGTTTAATGTTGTCTCTGCTGTCTAATGCATTGCTGGCAGCTGTAGTAACCCAAACACCTCTTAGTGCATTAACATCCCAAACTGGAGGATTTGGATTGGTTCCGCCACCGCCACCACTAGGAGGTGGTGTGTAACTTGTTGTGGTTTTTTTTGAACAACCCAAACTAGTAAAAACGACTAAAGCAAATACTAAATGGCTAAATGGAAATTTAAACAATCGTTTCATTAAATGTAATTTTACAGTACGAACTTAAATAAAAATTTACGAATCTTGCACTTGTTAATAAAATATTTTATTAACTTCCGCATTCTATTTATAAATCTAACGAAAGTGCAAACACCAACACAAAAAAATCAACCCTATTTTTTGGATTCCTACTACATGGTTTGCCATGGGTTTACCCTTTGTGGCTTTAGCTGCAGCAAGCTCTTTAATGTATAAAAACATGGGAATTTCTGATGCTAGTATTGCATTTTGGACATCGTTAATAATGTTGCCATGGACTATTAAACCGCTATGGGGCCCTTTTTTAGAGATGTATAAAACCAAAAAGTTTTTTGTTTATGTTACCCAAATGTTTACTGGAGTACTATTTGGTTTGGTAGGCTTAAGTTTACAACTAGATTATTTTTTTAGTATTTCAATAGCATTGTTTTCTATCATAGCAATAAGTGGAGCCACTCATGATACCGCTGCAGATGGTGTGTATTTGAATGAATTATCGCCAGAATTGCAAGCAAAATATGTGGGTTGGCAAGGTGCTTTCTACAATATTGCAAAAGTGCTTTCAGGGGGTGTTTTGGTATATTTAGCAGGAGAGTTAGAAAAAAAATGGGGTGTTACAAATGCATGGATGGTAGTAATGTTTTTATATGGCATTATTATGATTGTTTTAGGCATTTACAATAAACGCATGTTACCATCTGGCGGTGTTTCGCAACAAGTACAAACTGTTGAAGAAGGATTTGCAACATTAAAAGATGTTATTATTACTTTTTTCCAGAAAAAAAATATCTGGTTTAGTTTAGCATTTATTGTTTTTTACCGTTTTGCTGAGGGGCAAGCAATAAAAATTACACCGCTATTTTTTAAAGCAGATAGAGCTGCCGGAGGTTTGGGATTATCTACATCTGATATTGGTGTATTATATGGTGTTTGTGGTTCAATTGCTTTTGTATTAGGGTCGGTAATTGCAGGATATTTTGTTTCTAACAAAGGGCTTTCTCGAAAAACATTATTAGTACTATGTGCTTTTTTTAATGTTCCTTTTTTAGCATATACCTTTTTAGCAGTTACACTACCTCAAAGCTTATATGTTATTGGTGCTGCAGTTGCAGTGGAGTATTTTGGATATGGATTTGGTTTTGTTGGATTGATTTTATTTATGATGCAGAATATTGCTCCAGGAAAATACAAAATGGCTCATTATGCTTTTGGTAGTGGATTAATGAATTTAGGATTTATGATTCCATCTATGGTTAGTGGTTTTGTAAGTGATTATTTAGGATATAAAGAATTTTTTATTTGGGTTTTAATTGCTACCATACCTGCCTTTTTAGTTACATGGTTGGTTCCTTTATTAACACCAGAAGAGGCCGAGTTGCTGGAAAAAAATGCGTAATCTTCTTTTTAAAGTAAATGTTCATAAAAATGATACGATTGTTTTTGCTTATCAATTTGGCTATTTGCTATAATAGTCTTTTTGCTCAAAACACAAAATGGGATTCTAGTTATTTATCTACTTATTATGGACAAAAAGTTACTTTATTCAATTTTTTACCCGATACAAAAAATGAAATTATTTTTCTAGGAAATAGTATTACAGATATTGGTGAGTGGGCAGAAATATGGCAAGATAAACATGTAAAAAATAGAGGAATTAGTGGCGACAATACTTTTGGTGTTCTTGCAAGATTAGATGAGGTGGTAGCTTCTTTGCCTAAAAAAATATTTATTATGATTGGCATTAATGATATTGCTAAAAATATTCCTGATTCAGTAATTCTAACTAATTATCAAAAAATTATTCAACAAATACAAACAAAAAGTAGTAAAACTAAAATTATTGTACAGAGTATTCTACCAACCAATAATGCATTTACCCAATTCATTAATCATCAAAATAAAACAAATCATATTCTAGCAGTAAATCTTCAACTTCAAAAAATTTGTGCAGAAAAATCAATAGATTTTGTAAACCTATATCCCCTTTTTTTAGATGAAGAAGGTAAGCTTAGTAAAACTTATACTAACGATGGCTTGCATTTGAATGGTAATGGTTATATGCTTTGGAAAAAAACTTTACAACAGTTGAAGTTGATGCCCTAATTAATAATTCATTTAAAGAAAGCTATGAAAATTACTGGAACATTTATTGATGAAATTAGTCATGATATACCTCATCAGAATTGGAGTGCTGTTGAATGGGAGAAAGACTTTCAGCACATGAAAGCAATGGGTATTGATACCGTAATATTAATAAGAAGTGGCTATAGAAAATTTATTACTTACCCATCTACTTATTTAATTCAACAAAAAAACTGTTATACACCACCTATAGATTTGGTAGCGTTATTTCTGAATTTAGCAGATAAATACCAGATGCATTTTTATTTTGGCTTGTACGATAGTGGTGTTTATTGGGATACTGGAAATATGATGGCAGAGATAGATGATAACCGTTTTGTGATAGATGAGGTTTGGAAAAAATATGGTCATCATCCTTCATTTAAAGGCTGGTATTTAAGTATGGAAATTAGTAGAAAAACAAAAGGTGCAATTGAAGCCATAGATACATTAGGTAAACAATGTAAAGCCATTAGTAATGGATTGCCCACATTTATTTCTCCATGGATTGATGGTAAAAAAGCAGTAATGGCTGCTTCTTCAAATATTAATAAAGAACAAGCCATTAGTTTACAAGAACATGAAACCGAATGGAACGAAATTTTTAGTGGTATTGCTAACTCTATTAATGCTGTTGCTTTTCAAGATGGACATATTGATTATAGTGAATTACACGATTTTTTTACCATCAATAAACAATTAGCAGACAAATACAATTTACAATGTTGGACAAATGCTGAAAGCTTTGATAGAGATATGCCTATAAAGTTTTTTCCTATCAAATTCGAAAAACTTCGTTTAAAACTTGAGGCAGCAGCAAAAGCAGGATATGATAAAGCAATTACGTTTGAATTTTCTCATTTTATGAGTCCTCAGTCAGCATACATACAAGCACATCATTTATATAACCGTTATCAAGAATATGCTGCACAATTAATTAAATAGTGTGGCATTCATTTACCTACAATTATGAAAAAAATACTTGTTCAATGTTTCTTTTTGGCATTTGCTGTGCAAGTTTTTGCACAATCTACAAACGAACCTATTCGTGGAACTTGGGTTACCAATGTAGCTAGCGATGCCCTACTTTCTTTAGATAAAGTAAAGCAAACTGTTGCTGTTTGTAAGCAAAAAAAAATCAACAACATTTTTGTGGTTGTTTGGAATGGAGGTGTAACTATGTATCCAAGTAAGGTTACACAAAATTATATTGGCATAGCACAAGATACCGTGTACAAAGGCTTTGATCCTATTGCTGCAATGGTAGATGAAGGGCATAAACAAGGAATTAAAGTACATGCTTGGTTTGAGTTTGGGTTTTCTTATGCATATAAAGACACAAATTCTATATGGAGAAAAAAATATCCTCATTGGATTGCAAAAAACCATTTACAACAACCGTTAGTAAAAAATGGA
>JBMLQZ010000213.1:0-1175 GCA_049241285.1 Chitinophagaceae bacterium
GCTTTTTAGCCATTTCTTGTAACAGATCTTTATCTCTTAAAATACCTGCATTTTTTGTAATGATGCCAACTGGTTGATTGAATTCGTTACAAACTTCTAATAGCTGTTTGGTTAATTGAAAATGCTTTTCTGCTGGTTGATAACAATCGGTATTACCACTTAGACTAATTGGCGTACATTGCCATTTTGGATGCATCAAAAATTTCCGTAGCAGTTCAGGTGCATTTTTCTTTACCGTAATTTTTGTTTCAAAATCTACACCAGCACTCCAACCCCAATATTCAAAAGAGTTTCTTGCATAGCAATAAATACAACCATGTTCACAACCTTGATATGGATTCATGCTATAGAACATGCCAACATCAGGACTTTCTACTTTGTTTACAATTGTTTTTGCATGGTCTTCAAGGTATACGGTTGTAGGATGCGTTTCTGTCCAATCATCTATCGATTCTATATGTTCTTTTGTTTGTGTATTTTTCAGAAATCTATTCTTTGTATTGAATTGAGCACCTCTGCCTTTTATATAGGTATTTTTATCTGAAGAAGAAACAGGTTTATTATTCGGATTGATTTCATTGTTAGGCGTCATATTGTGTGTGCATTAAAATAGCATTTATAAAAGCAGTTAAGTAAAAAGTGTTGTTTGAATAGCTGGTTTTATTAATGTATTGCACATGGGAATTTCTGTAATCGTATCATATCCTAATGCTACTTGTTTCTTCAGTAGTACCAATTTGTTAACTAGGCATTTTGCAGTATAGTTTTGCTGATTAAATTGCTTCCAAGCTTGCTCGTATTGCCAGTGTAATAGTTTTTTGGCAATAATTATGTGTGGTTCTGTAATAAAATGTGGTTTTACATCTTTGCTATATTGTAATACAGATTGAATGCTCTTTAATTGTTTTGTTAATTCTGTTAGGCAATCACTGCTATTTACTTTTATAAACAATGTATGTGTAGGAAGGCTTCCAAACCCATTCAACGTAATCATGAATGGGTTTATTGAAGCTACTGTTTGTTTAATATTTTGTACTAGTTTTTCTTCTAGCATTTCTATTTGCATAAACTTAAGTATTGCAATACTGGGTTTAATATGTAATGCTTGCGGACATTTGTAATTAGCTGCAACATTTGTTTTTATTTCTAATAGTTTGTTATACAAATCTTCATGC
>JBMLQZ010000214.1:0-1279 GCA_049241285.1 Chitinophagaceae bacterium
TATCACAAAATACGTTGTATGTAGTGAAAATTATTAATGATAATTTGATAGTTTACTACAATGTTAGTTTTGACAATAATTTGAACTACACATTACAACGCCAGGGCACAGGTTTTACTAAAAAAAGTATCGCTGAAATGTACACAGGTACTTGGTGTGGTATATGTCCAGGAACTTTAATACCACTTGAAAATTATATTAATACTCATCCTAAAACGTTTTTTATTGCTATTCATGGTCCAAATGGTAGCAATGATCCTTATACTTATGTTTACGATGCACAGCTTCGTGCAGCATTTAACATCTCAGGAGTACCAACTGTTGTTTTAAATAGAGATACTAAATGGGCTAATCCTAATGATACAAGTACGCTAAATCAATTAACCATTGGAAAAACAAGTACAGGAATATCAATAGAAACATCAATAAACGGTTCATTAGTAAATGTAATTAGTAAAGTAAAATTCGATTCTACAATTAGCCAACCTTTAAAACTTGCAATTGCATTGGTTGAAGATAGTATGGCTTTTAATCAAGCAAATTATGGGCATTTTGGCTTACCAAATCCTATTGCAAATTATTGCCACAGAAATGCACTAAGAAAAATGGCTACTGATATTTTAGGGGATGCAATTCCATTAGCTTCAACCACAGCTGGTAATGTCTATCAAAGTACATTTTCAATAAATGCTTCTGGGTATAATTTAAGTAAATGCAGAATTATTGCTTATGTTGTATATGCTAATTCATCACCCAAAAAAGGAGTTCTAAATGCACAACAAGTAACTGTGGGACAAAATCAAAATTTTGATTAATTGCGTATGTAAAATATCAATGAATATTTATACTAAAATAAGTGTTCATTGATATTTTCATCATTATTACCAAATTTAATAATAGGATTATTTTTTGCAAAAAAACTAGTAAGTTTTAAAATCTGAAGATATGACACTTTTATCATCCCATCAACTCATTCACCCTCACTTTATCACTCATCATTTCTCTTACAGTTTCCACAATTCCTTGTGCGTCATAATTACATTCTCTGTGCAATTCTTTTAATGTACCATGTTCCACCAATCTATCAGGAATACCCAGCACCTTAACTTGTGCTGAATAATTGTGTTGAGCCATAAATTCTAATACTGCACTACCAAAACCACCTATCGTTGTTCCATCTTCAATGGTAATAATTTTATTGTATTTTGCAAATACTTCGTGCAACATTTCCTCATCAATTGGTTTTGCAAAACGCATATCGTAATGTGCAGGATTGATA
>JBMLQZ010000215.1:0-3194 GCA_049241285.1 Chitinophagaceae bacterium
ATTGCAGGTGTTCATAAAATAAAATCTATATCTGCAGCTATTGATGAGGTAATAGCTTTAACAGGCTTAACCGTTGAAAGAAATAAAAAAATTGGTCAATTATCAAAAGGTTATAAACAAAGAGTTGGGTTAGCTGCTGCCTTAATTCATGAACCAGAAGTATTAATTTTAGATGAACCTACTACAGGCTTAGACCCTAATCAGATTATTGAAATTAGAAACGTTATTAAACAGCAAGGTGCAAACAAAACTGTTTTGTTTTCATCGCATATTTTACAAGAAGTAGAAGCTATTTGTGATAGAGTAATTATCATTAACAAAGGCGAAATTGTTGCTGATGATGTATTAACCAACTTAACAAAGTCGTCAAAAAGAAATACCATTTTACTTGAATTACAAGAAGTGGTGGATGCTTCTATTTTTGCTTCATTTGAAGTAAGCAAAATACAGCCTACTCAATGGCAATTTACTACCAACAATATAGAAGCTACCAGAAAAGCATTAATGGAATTAATTGTGCAAAATGCTCTAACAATTGTATCGTTAAGCAACAAAAGCAACGATAATTTAGAAGATGTTTTTAGGAATTTAACTACAAAAAAATAATTGCTTACTTTTATTGCCTTATAGAAAATGGAAGGAAAAGCTGCATAAAGTATCAAACCGATGAAGTGAGTGACACAACGAAGTTCCATAGAAATACAAAAGCCTATAACAAACAATAAAAAAACAATCATTCAAACAAAGCAAAAACTATGAGTTACATTATTGAAGTGCATGCCCGCCAAATTTTAGATAGCCGAGGCAATCCTACAGTTGAAGTTGATGTTACAACCGACGACGGTGCAATGGGTAGAGCAGCTGTACCAAGTGGTGCAAGCACTGGTATTCACGAAGCCGTAGAATTACGTGATAACGATAAAAGTGTATACGTTGGTAAAGGTGTTTTACAAGCTGTTAAAAACGTAAACGAGCAAATTGCTGAAGCAATTACTGGTTTTGACGTTACACAACAAGCTGCTATTGACGCTACCATGATAGAATTAGATGGTACTGCAAACAAAGGAAAATTAGGTGCAAATGCAATGTTAGCAGTAAGTATGGCTGTTGCTAAAGCTGCTGCAGAAGAAGCTGGTACGCCTTTGTATCGCTATATCGGTGGAACTAATGCAAGAACTTTGCCTATTCCAATGATGAACATTTTAAACGGAGGTGCACATGCTGATAATAAAATAGATTTTCAAGAGTTTATGGTAATGCCTGTTGGTGCACCAAGCTTTAGTGAAGGTTTACGTTGGGGCGTTGAAATTTTTCACACATTAAAAGGTGTTTTGAAAAAGAAAGGATATAGCACTAACGTAGGTGATGAAGGTGGTTTTGCACCCAATATTCAAAGCAATGAAGAAGCTATTGAAACCGTATTAGAAGCAATTACTGCTGCTGGTTACAAATTAGGATCTGAAGTAGCTATTGCTATGGATGCAGCTAACAGCGAATTGTGGAAAGCTGATAAAAACAAATACGTATTTCATAAGAGTAGCGGTAAAGAAATGACTAGCGATGAATTGGTGAAATTCTGGGAAAGCTGGGTAAGTCAATATCCTATTATTTCTATTGAAGATGGTATGGCTGAAGACGATTGGAATGGTTGGAAAGCTTTAACACAAGCTGTTGGAAGCAAATGTCAACTAGTTGGTGACGATTTGTTTGTTACGAATGTTTTGCGATTACAAGAAGGAATTGATAAAGGAATTGCCAATGGTTTATTGGTTAAAGTAAACCAAATTGGTACTATTACTGAAACCATTAACGCTGTTACATTAGCTCAACACAATGGTTACAATACTATTATGAGCCATAGAAGTGGTGAAACAGAAGATGTTACTATTGCTGACTTAGCTGTTGCGTTAAATTGTGGGCAAATTAAAACTGGTTCGGCTAGCCGTACTGATCGTATTGCTAAGTACAATCAATTAATTAGAATTGAAGAAGAATTAGGAAGCACAGGAATTTATCCTACTGGTAAAATTAAGTTTGGTAAATAATCTTGCTGGTTCTGTATACTAAAAAAGGTTGTAGAGTTTTTCTACAACCTTTTTAGTATATGTTTATTTCTGGTTTTTGAATCTAGAGGAATTAAGCCACATCTCTACCATGACATGCCTTGTATTTTTTACCACTACCACAAGGACATGGATCGTTTCTACCAATTTTAGGACCAACAATAATCGGTTGTTGTTTTACTGGTGTTGAATCGTAATAATCATTTTCAGTAGGTGGCATTTCGTTGCCAATACCATCCATTTCTTGCTTACGCGTTTTCATGTTGCTTAAGTCGGTTTTCTCTTGTCTACCTTCTTTTACTTGTCCTTCGTTTTCAATAGGAATGTTTGCATGACAGAGAAACTCTACAATATTTCTATTGACTTCAGCATCCATGTTTTTAAATAGATTGAATGCTTCTACCTTATAAATTACTAATGGATCTTTTTGTTCGTAAGTAGCAGTTTGAACACTTTGTTTTAAATCGTCCATTGCTCTTAAATGTTCTTTCCATTGATCATCAATAAAATTAAGTGTAACTGTTTTTTCTAAAGCATTTAGTAATTCAGCTCCATTAGTGGTTAATGTTTTATCCATATTGGCTAAAACTTGTAAACCACGTTTACCATCGGTAAATGGTACAATTACATTTTCGATATGTGAACCTTGTTGCTCTCGTATATTTTTAAATACCGGAACAGCTTGTACAGCCATATCATCTTTTTTACGTTGATAATTTTCTACTGCTTGAGCATACAATTTTTCTGAAAGTTGATTTGTAGGTAGTTTACTAAAATCATCGGTTGAAATATTAGCATCAATTCCAAAATTTACAATTGCTGCTAATCTAAAGCCTTCATAATCGTTTTGTTCTTTAAATGAACTAACTAATCCTTCAGCAACTGTAAAGAAAGCATTATCTAAATCAAGTGCCAATCTTTCGCCAAATAATGCATGACTACGTTTAGTATAAATTACCGTACGTTGTTTGTTCATTACATCATCGTATTCTAATAAACGTTTTCTGATACCAAAGTTATTTTCTTCTACTTTCTTTTGAGCTCTTTCAATACTCTTTGTAATCATGCTATGCTGAATCACTTCACCTTCTTTATAACCAGCAAAGTCCATTACTTTAGCAATACGTTCAC
>JBMLQZ010000216.1:0-2418 GCA_049241285.1 Chitinophagaceae bacterium
AATAACAACCATGTGCCATGGTTAATTTATTCCATCTACCATCACTCCATAAACTATGCATGGGGTTTACCACTTCAATAGCAGAAACATATTGGTCTAATAAAAAATCGCTGTAATCTGGTGTTCCAACTGCTCCTTGTTTATAATCTTTTACCTGAGTAGCATTTTTATACACCACTTCATTTTCATGCAGTAAGAAAGTTCTTTTCAAACCATCCACACCAATATTTCCTTGTACAAATTCAATTAAATTTTCAATAGGTGCCTCACCATCATCAAGCGTTATAAAGTCATAAAACTCAAATACTCGTTTATCTTTCAGCGATCGTAATTCGGTATTTGCAAATCCTCCACCCATGGCAACTTTGGTGTTTGGATAGTTTTTCTTGATAAATTCTCCACAACGTAAGCTAGCATATAAATTACCTGGAAAAGGAACTGACAGTGCAACAAGCCTAGGCTGAACCAGTTGCATTTTTTCTTTTAATTTTTCTATTAAAATAGCATCAACATGGGTAAATGGTTGTTGTAAAGCATGGTATAATTCATCAAAAGAATTGGCACTTCTTCCTAATTTTTCGGCATACCTACTAAATCCAAAATGTGGGTCTACACATTCTGCAATTAAATCGCTTAAATCTTCTAAATACATGGTGGCCAAATGTTTGGCTTTATCTTGATTACCCATGCTGCCAAAAGCCCAATTTAAATCGTCTAACTGCTTAAACCGATAGGCTTCGGGCAAATAATTTCTTTTGCCAATAAAATGAGCAAGTGTTGGATTTTTTCCTTGTAAAAACTGAATAACAGCATCAATAGTATGGATGTAATCGTCTTTCAACTGCAACATTCTTTGTGCATTGGCAGATATAATTTGATTGCTTTTATGTTGTTGAATATGTTGAAAAACTTTTTGTAGCCCTTCTTTTGAGAAAATAGATAATGTAACCTCAATACCCAAATCGCACTGAAAAGATGTAATGTTTTTGGTATTTAAAACACCCTTTAAATAGGCCGTTGCAGGATATTGCGTATTTAATTGGGTAAATGGTGGCGTTATTAACAAAACCGTTGATGCACTCAAGACAAATGAATTTAAAGCACAAAAATATTGGTAAATAAATTGGTGAAACAATTTTGATAACAATTGATGAATAGAATACCATAACATCTACAACAAATCGATTGATACCATTCAACCAACGATTTTTGTGGGTTATTTGATAACATAAAAGATGAAATTGTAAGGAATAAAAAAATCTCTTTTCATTTTAATAGTTCATCCCTTACATTTGCAGCCGGCAGGTCTTACACGACCAGCTCCTGCTGAACCTCCCCAGGGTAGGAATACAGCAAGGATAAGCGGTTGTAGCGGTGCGATGTGAGTAGCCTGCCTTTTTTATTTTCTTTTTGTAAAGAATATATCTAAATATAAACAGCCATTTGGCTGTTTATGAATCGGTGAAGATTTCGAATCTCTCAAAATACATTTACATGAAATTTTTTATTGACACAGCAAACTTGGCTCAAATAAAAGAAGCCAACGACCTTGGTATTTTAGATGGTGTAACCACTAACCCATCGTTGATGGCCAAAGAAGGCATTAAAGGCGAAGAAGCTATTTTAGCACATTATAAAGCAATTTGCGATTTAGTAGATGGAGATATTAGTGCAGAAGTATTGTCTACAACTTTTGAAGAAATGGTTGCAGAAGGTAAAAAACTAGCAGCAATTCATCCAAATATTGTTGTAAAAATACCCATGATTAAAGATGGTATTAAAGCAATTAAATGGTTTACCGATAATGGCATTAAAACAAACTGTACGTTAGTATTTAGTCCTGGTCAAGCAATTTTAGCTGCAAAAGCTGGAGCTACTTATTTATCTCCTTTCATAGGAAGAATTGATGATAGCAATTGGGATGGCGTTGAATTAATCACTCAAATTGCCAATATTTATACCATTCAAGGTTTTAAAACACAAATTTTAGCTGCATCTATTCGTAATGGTTTACATATTGTAAAATGTGCAGAAGCTGGTGCAGATGTTTGTACTTGCCCATTAGATTCTATTTTAGGTTTATTAAAACATCCTTTAACAGATATTGGATTAGCTAAATTTTTAGAAGATGCTAAAAAAATGTAGTATTCATCAATAATGTATAACAAAAACGGAAGCAAATTTGCTTCCGTTTTTATTTGGTAAATTACCGTACAATAACGAAAGTTCCTTTTTGAAATGCATTTCGTCTTCCTGCAATACTATATTGAGCATAAAACACAAAAGTACCTGTTGCAAAAAATCCATTGATTTTTCCATCCCATTTTTTGAGTGGATTATTTGTTTCAAAAACAATTTGTCCAAACCTATTCCAAACCTGCATTCTATAATTTCTTAATACACCTACGTTTCCTATTG
>JBMLQZ010000217.1:0-1951 GCA_049241285.1 Chitinophagaceae bacterium
TTTAGAGAATCGATAATGTTATTGTTAAAGTGTACTTGATAATTGTACATGCTCACAATTAATTTTTCAGCATTAAATTTTTCTTTTAATAATGCATTTAATTGTTTTTGCATGTCTTTATCATTCAACAAACCGCCTGGTAATTTATTTTCTTTCATAAAACTGGGTATATGAGCCACACCATGATCGGCAGATAAAAAAATGGTGTACTGGTTTTTTCCAATTTTGGCATCTAGATAATTTAAAAAATTCTCTAAATCTTTGTCTAAACGTAAATACGTATCCTCTGTTTCAATTGAATTGGGGCCAAAACTATGGCCAACATAATCGGTAGATGAAAGACTAACACACAACATATCGGTTTCCTTTCCTTTTCCTAATTGCTCATTTTCTAATGCAGCTTTTGCTATATCAAAAGTCATACTATTACCAAAAGGAGTGGTGGCAATAGAACTGTAAATGTTTCCTTGAAACTTTTTAAGTTGATAAGGAAATTTTGTTTGATCTAAACCAAAGGGTTTGTTTTCATAGGCTTTTTCGTCGGCAGTGCTTTGTACATATGTTTCAATAGGGTACAAAGTATTCCAACCATTTTCGTAATATTTATCTACAATTTTGCTAGCATTAAAATCATTTACCCATTTTGGTAATTCTTGCATGTAATAAGTACTAGTAATCCAATTGCCACTATTTGCATCGTACCAATATGCTGCATTGGCACTATGTCCTGCTGGTAAAATTGAACCTCTATCTTTTAATGCTACACCAATTACTTTGCTTCTGAAATTAGTTGCTAGTCTAAGTTCATCACCGATAGTGGTTACTAACATGTTTTTGGGACTCATTTTTCCATTGTTCGAATTGTTGCTTCCTACACTTTTTACACTGGCATCTTCACTACAATACACATTTTTATTTTGAAATTTATCCCACCATGCATTACCAACAATTCCATTTATGGCAGGTACAGAACCTGTGTAAATACAAGCATGACCAGCAGCTGTAACGGTAGGTGTGTAGGGAATAAACGCATTTTCGCAAGTAAATCCTTCATTTAAAAGTCTTTTAAAGCCACCATTTGAATAACGATTACTATATCTATACAAAAAATCCCAACGCATTTGGTCTACTACAATTCCAACAATTAATTTAGGGCGTTCAACTCCAAAACTAGCTTTTTGTGAGGTTGCTTTACTATTGAGTTGAGCCATTAATGTTAGCGTTGAAAAGCATATATATGCCATCAATAAAATATGTTTCATTGGTATTCAATTGTTTTGGCAAATGTACAAGTTGACTAGTATTGATAGCATTAAAGAATAATGAACTGCACAAGCGTTAATAAATAGCCTTGCTGCTAAGCTGTAGAACCTTATTTTTGCAAAATTATTTTGTTTGCTTAAAGCAAGCTGTTGTTTATAAATCTTAAAAAAACCATCGATATGGCAGATATTTTTGAAAAGTTAGTGAAGAACTATGGTCCTATTGGTAAACACAGAGAAAGAGCTCATGGATATTTTGCATTTCCTAAGTTAGAGGGTCCTATTAGTAGTAGAATGGTATTTAGAGGTAAAGAAGTAATAGTTTGGAGTTTGAATAATTACTTAGGATTAGCTAATCATCCTGCAATAAGAAAAATTGATGCAGATGCTTCAGAACAATATGGCTTAGCTTATCCTATGGGAGCAAGAATGATGAGTGGAAATAGTAATAACCACGAACAATTGGAAGCTGAATTAGCTGCTTTTGAAAGCAAAGAAGATGCTATTTTATTAAACTTTGGCTATCAAGGTATCATGAGTACTATTGATGCTATTTGTGGAAGACACGATGTAATTGTGTACGATGCTGAAAGTCATGCTTGTATTATTGATGGTTTGCGTTTGCATCCAGGTGATCGTTATGTTTTTAAACACAATGACTTAGAAGATTTTGAAAAGCAAATGGACAG
>JBMLQZ010000218.1:0-1803 GCA_049241285.1 Chitinophagaceae bacterium
TAGGATTTTTTCAAATAGGTGGTGGTATTGCTGGAGATTTTCCTATTTGTGTTGTACCAATGATGTATCAAGATTTAGAATGGCATGATGTTCCTTTTTGGAGTTACTTTTGTCAAATAAGTGATAGTACTACTTCTTATGGTAGCTATAGTGGTGCTGTACCTAACGAAAAAATTACTTGGGGCAAATTAGACATTCATACGCCTAAGTTTATTGTTGAAAGTGATGCTACAATTGTGGCACCGTTGATATTTGCTTGGATACTTGGTTGGTAAATTTTCATTCAACTTTTTATAAATAAAAGTCAACTTTTATGGTTGGCTTTTTTTATGCTTATTTATTGAAGTATTTCAAATAATAAAAATTGATTTTTCTGAATAGGAGAAAAATTATTATCAGCTACAAATAGCAATGTTTTATGACCATTAGGTAATATTGGCCCAAAAGTTACGCCTTCAATATTATCAATATGAATTCCTAAAGTATCCATATTTAAAAGCAACCGTTTACTTGCTTTTGTAATATTAGCCACATTTTTTAAAGATGTTATGTTTGTTATATCGGTAGCATTACTTGCATCTACATCAAATACTTTAACGGTACAAGGTAATCTGCCTGTAGAAAAAGAACGTTCTATTACCAAAAACCGGTTTTTTCCAATTTCTAAAATATCTGGCACTCCATTTACTTTATAAGCAGTTTCAGGATTTGATGGAAAAGCTACAGGATCTAATTCGTAAGCAAATTGTGCAATGTTTTTTTTAGTCTTAACATCAAATTTAAAAAATCGAATAAATGCATTGTTAGGTACAACATCTGCTTTAGGTCCATCTTCAAACAACGGTTCCTCAATATTCACATACAAGTAGCGAAAATCTCTAGAGAAAGTTAATCCTTCTAAAACACCATTTTGTCTTGGTCCTTTTTCAGATGAATGCATGTATAGTTGACTGGGTAAAAAACAAGTATCTATAAACATTCCATTGGAACTAATGAAGGTAATTGAAGGATGAATTATAGCATTTGCTTGAATATTTCTATCGCCTTCACTTGTCCAAACTAAATTTTTGAATTTAGGGTTAAAACGAATTGCTTCAGGATCTGGTGTTAGCTGTGGGTTTTGCTTAATATTTGGATAGGTTGTTCCATCTTTTTGTAATAGAAAATGTACTTCATTCAATATAACAGTATCTATTCCTTTTGAAGAAAGTGTTATTGATGCTGTATAAAATCTTGCAGCATTGATAGCACTTCTATCATCACAAATCATATAATAAACATTGCTGGTAGCATCATAATCAATACCAGACAAACCACCAACAGTTGTGTTTTTAAATTGAAGATTGTATGGTAAATCAAATGCATTCAAAAATTTTAATTGTACGCTTTGTCTTTGAGAAATAGTATTAGAAATATTACTTGTAGTGCCACAACTTATACCTACTATAGTTATAAAGAGTATTACCAATAAACGCATATAAAATTTTGCAGCAAGATACTAGAAATAATCATTTTCATGTAGATGCTTTTAACCGCTCATCATTGAAATATTTTTATTGTTACCACTACAAAATGCTTCAATTATTTTTACGGTAATTAAATTGTTAGTTATGGAAAATAAAGTTTGGTTTATTACAGGTGTATCTACAGGATTTGGTAAAAATTTAGCAGAACAAGCTGCCTTAAAAGGGCACACTGTTATTGGTACAGTTCGTAAAGAAACACAATTGCAAGAGGTAAACAATTTAGTTGCTGGAAAAACTTTTGGCTATTTATTAGATGTAAACAATCACCAACGAGTAA
>JBMLQZ010000219.1:0-5366 GCA_049241285.1 Chitinophagaceae bacterium
TGAAAACATAAACGGTAGAATATATTTGAAAGATTGGTTTTGAATTTTAAATATAGACCAAATAAGTACGCAAAATAAAAATCCCGATGCTTTAAAAAACATCGGGATTTTTTTATGTTCAGTCTCTATTGATTATAATGTTTTTAATACATCATTCATGCTACGAACAGCAGCTGCACTTTTATTAAACTCAGCTTGTTCTGCTTCATTCAATTTAAAATCAACAATTTTTTCCCAACCATTTTTCCCAATAACTACAGGCACACCTAAACAAATATCAGATTGACCGTACTCACCATCTAAAGCAACGCAACAAGTAAATAGTTTTTTCTCATCACGTACAATAGCTTCAACAAGTGCAGCACCTGCAGCACCTGGTGCATACCAAGCAGATGTTCCAATTAATTTAGTTAGCGTAGCACCACCTACCATTGTATCGGCAACAATTTGTTTTTGTTGTTCTTCAGTTAAAAAATCAGTTACTGGCACACTATTCCAAGTAGCTAAGCGAATTAATGGAATCATTGTGGTATCTCCATGACCACCTACAACTACTGCATTTAAATCTGCAGGACTACATCCTAAATGTTGACTAAGTTGGTATTTAAAGCGACTGCTATCTAAAGTTCCACCCATACCAATAATTCTATTTTTTGGTAATCCGGTGCTTTGTAATGCTAAATAAGTCATCGTATCCATTGGATTAGAAATAACGATGATGATTGCATTAGGAGAATATTTTAAAATGTTTTCTGTAACACCTTTTACAATACCAGCATTAACGCCAATTAATTCTTCACGTGTCATACCAGGTTTTCTAGGCAATCCACTGGTAATAACCACTACATCACTATTGGCTGTTTTTGAATAATCATTTGTGCTACCTACTATTTTAGTATCAAAACCTAATAAAGCAGCAGTTTGCATCATGTCTTGAGCTTTACCTTCTGCAATACCTTCTTTAATGTCTAATAATACCAATTCAGTTGCCAACTCTTTACGGGCAATGTTGTCAGCACAAGTTGCACCTACTGCACCTGCACCTACTACGGTAACTTTCATTCTAATAATTTTTTATTGTAAAAAAGATGATTTTCGCTGCAAAAGTAATACTGCTTTAGTGATTACTGTGTAATTCATCCATATATTTTACAGAATAATCTTCAATCTGTTAAAAATTATCATTTTATGGAAATTACTTCTGTGCTTGCATCAGCAAAATTAGCCTTGATAAAGGTTATTTGATTTTGAAGGAATAAGTTATTTTCTATATAAAAGCTGCCTATTCCTTGTAATTTTTTTTCTGCAATCATTCTTCCAGAAGCATCAATTATTTGAATATTCGTAATAGGTTTTTGTGTTGTTATGGTTATTGTATTATTACTACTTCTATATGCTTTTATCTGATTTTTGATTGCATTGTTATTGTTAATTGAAACAATAGATGAGTAAGTAGTTTTTCCATTCGCATTTATTATTTTTAAACGATAAAATACGGTGTTTACTGTGGCATTTATGGCTACTTTATAGGTATTTTTTGAGTTATTATTATTGGCTTGTGTGTTATAAACAGTTTCGAACTGAAGTGCATTCTGAACACTTCTTTCAATCATATATTTATCTCCCTTATATTCTTGTAAAACAGACCATTCAATAATATGTTGCAAATTGTTTGGCTGCACTGTAAATTGTGTAAGAGCTAATGGAAGTGCTGTAGTTGCAACTACTTTAGCAATAATTCCATTCAAACTTACTGCATACATAGTACCATTTTGACTTTCGCCAAATGAAGCAATATTGCTTAACCAACCTGTTTGTTTGGTAACTGTAAAATTATTATTGCCATTGTTTTTTATTAACCATCCATTATTAATAACATAGTCAGTGCAGAGATAATAGCCTTGCAAATCAGGATATTCAGTGCCTCTATAAACCAAACCACCCGTAATTGAATAGCCACCATTATTTGAATGATCGTATTGAAAAATAGGTGCTAGATTGTTAGTTGGTATTTCTGGTGTACAAGTAGTGTAAACACTATTTCCTTCATAACATCTCCATCCATAATTTGTAGGTGAAATAATGTTACCGGCAGCTTTAAAATTTACTTCTTCCCATACACCTTGTCCAACATCTGCTATCCACATATCGCCAGTTTGTTTATCGAAACACCAACGCCAAGGATTTCTTAAGCCTAAAGCTATGATTTCTGGTTTTACATTTGAATTACCAACATAAGGATTGGTAGAAGGTACTGTGTAATATGGAGGCGTATTAAAGTTATTTACATCAATCCGCAACATTTTTCCTAATAAAGAATTACCATTTTGAGCATTGTTATCTGGGTCTCCACCGCTTCCACCATCACCTGTGCCAAAATATAAAAAACCATCGTTGCCAAAATTGAGTTTACCACCATTATGATTAGCATAATTTTTAGGAATATTCATTAATACAGTAGCAGTTGTTGCATCGGCTTCATTTGCATTGTTTGCTTTCACTTGGTAACGAGCTATGGTAATATCGCTAGATAGGTTGGTGTAGTATACAAAAAAATATCTATTAGTAACATAGTTTGGATGAAAAGCTAAACTTAATAATCCTCTTTCTCCACCTTTACTAATGATAGAACTTATATTTAAGAATGGTGTAGATACAACGTTTGTACCATTCCAAATTTTAATTAAGCCACCTTGTTCTACAATAAACATTCTGCCAGAGTTATCACCAGCATGCACAAAATCTACAGGTAAGCTTAAGCCAGTAATAATGTTTTGAAAACTAATTGTTGGTTGAGCAAAATTTTGAAAAATAGTACAACAAAAAACGATGAAAAGAACGTATATTTTTTTCATGAAGCATGTTTTTTTGATATACGTTTTTATGGATAGAAAGGTTCAAAAAAAAGAAAATTGATATTATTGAACCAATTGAATGAGTTCTTTAATTTCAGAGCCTTGTTCGTATACTTTTATTAAGTTTTTATTTTTATCGTAAACGGCTACAAAAGGGGTGTATTTTACTTTGAAAAAAACAGGTATATAGTATGCAATATCTCTACCTACTACAATATTGCTAAACTTATTGAGATAATATTTTTCTGAAAAGGCTTTAATTTTTTCTAAAGGATGATAACTCACAAATACAAAAAAAGCTTTTCTCAAACTATCCATGTGTAAACCAATTTGCTTTGCTTCAATTTCGCAATGACCACATTCTGGACTAAAATAAATAATTACCACAGGAGTATTTTCTGGTAAATTATTTTGTGTAAATATCGTAGTGTCTTTCTTTTTTATATCGGTAACAATAGAAAAATTGGGTAGTTTTTTAGTTTTTAAATAAGCAGGAACAGTATCTACAACATAAGTATCTTGAGAAAATAATGTTCCATAAAAAACTATCATGCATCCTAAGAATAGTAAGTATTTCATAAGTTTATTGTTTGCCAGCCTCCATCATTCTTAGTTGTTTGGCATCTTGTAAAAACTCTGAAGCAAAAATGAATTTGTTCAATAATTCATCTTTACTAAATATAATTTCTTTATTGTTTCCTTCCCATTGTTTATGTCCTTGATGCATGTATAAGATATGATTACCAATTTCCATTACACTATTCATGTCATGTGTAACAACAATAGTAGTGATGTTGTATTCAAGGGTAATATCTCTAATTAAATGATCTATTAACAAAGAAGTTTGTGGATCTAAACCAGAATTTGGTTCGTCGCAAAATAAAAATTTAGGATTTAAAACAATCGCTCTAGCAATACCTACTCTTTTCTTCATTCCTCCACTTATTTCTGCAGGAAATTTTTTGTGAGCATCTTTTAAATTCACTTTTTCTAATACTTCGTTTACTCTCTTCTTCTTTTCAGATTGTGAAAGTTTGGTAAACATATCTAAGGGAAAAAGTACATTCTGCTCAACAGTCATACTATCAAACAATGCAGAGCCTTGAAACAACATACCAATTTGTTGGCGTAAATTTTTTCTGGCATCATCTGTCATGTCAAGCATACTTTCACCATCATACAAAATATCGCCTTCATTTGGTTTAAATAAACCTACCATACATTTGGTTAAAACCGTTTTACCACTTCCACTAGCACCAATTATTAAGTTACATTTACCTGTTTCTATAATAGCACTAATATCGTTTAGTATAACTTTATCACCGAATGATTTTTTTATGTTGCGTAGTTCTATCATACATGCAATCTACAATACTTCAATTTGATTTTTTAGTAAATCTTCAAATTCATCTCTTCTTCTAATTAAATGAAAATTTCCATTTTTTACCAATACTTCTGCTGGTTTATATCTGCTATTAAAATGGCTACTCATTTCAAAACCATAAGCACCTGCATTGGCAAATACCAATAAATCGCCTTCTCTAATTTCATTCATTGGCCTATCCCATGCAAAAGTGTCTGTTTCACAGATGTTACCTACAATGGTATAATTTTGAACTGTACCATTAGGATTACTGATATTGGTTATTTGGTGAAAGGCATCGTAAAACATAGGTCTTATTAAATGATTAAAACCACTATTTACACTAGCAAATGTGGTAGCTTTTGTTTGCTTTAACACATTTACTTCTGTAATTAAATAGCCACATTCACTTACCATAAATTTACCAGGCTCAAACCAAACTTGTAAAGGCTTTCCATTAGGATTAGGATGATTCGCAAAGGCTTCGCCTACTTTTTGTGCCAATAGTTGCATATTGGTTTCAGCATCACCAGACTGATAAGGTACTTTAAAGCCTCCACCTAAATCAATAAACGCTAAATCTTTAAATAATGGAATAATATCAAACAATACTTCAATTCCTTTTACAAAAACATCTACATCTTTTATTTCACTTCCTGTGTGAATATGTAAGTCTTGAATAAACATATCATGTTCCTGCACAATTTTCAATACCTCATCCATCATATCTACAGGAATACCAAACTTGCTTTTATCATGACCAGTTGAAATTTTTAAATTTCCTCCTGCCATAATATTGGGGCGTAAACGTATTCCAACAGGATAATTATGCCCATATTTTTTACCAAATTTTTCTAAGTTAGATAAGCTATCTATGTTAATGTGTATACCTAAAGATTGAGCTTCTTCTATTTCGTTAAAAGCAATGCCATTACTGGTATACAAAATTCTATCTGGAGAAAAACCTGCATGAAGTGCCAGCTTAGCTTCATTAATAGAACTACAATCGATATTAGCACCAATATTTTTGATAATTTTTAAAATATTGATATTGGTTAATGCTTTACAGGCATAAAAAAAACGAACATCTTGCCCTTTAAATGCGTCTAATAATCTTTGATATTGTTGTTCAATTTTTTCAGCATGAT
>JBMLQZ010000220.1:0-5704 GCA_049241285.1 Chitinophagaceae bacterium
TGTCTTCATTAAAATCAAAGATATGTACTTCAATTACACGTTTAGATCCATCAACTGTAGGTCTTAAGCCAATATTCATCATTCCTATATAGTCAACGGTATCAATACTATTATTTGTTGTAATTAAGTGTACACTTACTGCATAAACACCGTTGGCAGGAATCAATTTTTCGTCTACAGGCAATTGTAAATTAGCAGTAGGATAACCAATAGTTCTGCCTAATTGATTTCCCTGAATTACTTTTCCTTCAAAAAAATAAGGGTATCCTAAAAATTGATTAGCAGTGGCAATGTCATTGGCAAATAAAGCCGTTCTTATTCTTGTACTGCTAACGGTTACAGTATTTAAAATTTGTTCATCAATTTCTTTAACGCAAAATCCTAACGATTTTCCCATCTTTTCAAGCAACTCATAATTACCGCTTCTATTTTTCCCAAATCTATGATCGTAGCCAATGATTATTGTGTGAGGTTTAAAATAATGGTATAAAAACTCGGTACAATAAGCTTCAGCAGATTGATTGGCAAATGCTTCTGTAAAAGGAACAACTACCAAATGATGAATACCAGCTTTATTGAGTAAAATTATTTTTTCATCAAGTGTATTTAGTAAAGCAATGCTTTTATCGATTGCTCCAACAATTTTTCTTGGATGAGGATGAAATGTAATAATCACTGTTTCACCATTTACTGAAGCAGCTGTTTGCTTTAACTGATGAATTATTTGTTGATGACCAATATGAACACCATCAAAAGTGCCAATAGTAATAACTGCATTTGTAAATTGAGGAAGCTCTGATAAATTCTTATGTACCTGCATCATAAATTGCCGCTAAATTAGGAAATACACTCGAAGAATCAGATAAGTGTAAATGGGTTCAATGGCATTGCTTACTTTCGCAACCAATTGTGACAATTATTTACCAATAAAAGCCATCAAAAAAATGTCTTTATATGCTCAAAGGGGCGTTTCTGCTCAAAAAGAAGAGGTACATGCAGCTATTAAAAAATTAGATGCAGGATTATATCCACATGCGTTTTGTAAAATGTATCCTGACTATTTAGGTGGTGATGACCAATGGGTAAATATTAGCCATGCAGATGGTGCAGGTACAAAAAGTATTTTGGCTTATTTATATTGGAAAGAAACTGGTGACGCATCAATTTGGAAAGGTATTGCTCAAGATGCTGTTGCTATGAATTTAGACGATTTGCTTTGTGTAGGTGTGGTAGATAATTTGTTATTTTCTTCCACTATTGATAGAAATAAATTAATAATTTCTGGTGAAGTTTTAGAAGCAGTGATTAATGGAACACAAGATTTTTTTAACCAGCTAAAAAAGTATGGTGTAAACATTCATTATTTAGGTGGAGAAACAGCCGATGTTGGTGATGTTGTACGAACAATTGCTGTAAATGGTACTATGACTGCTAGATGGCCTAAAAGCCAATTAATAACCAACGATAAAATTGCTGAAGGAGATGTAATTGTTGGTTTTGCAAGTAGTGGTAAAGCTGTATATGAAACAGAATATAATAGTGGATTAGGTAGTAATGGATTAACTAGTGCAAGGCATGATGTTCTAAGTAAATATTATGCAGAAAAATATCCTGAAACTTTTGAGTCCTCTCTTTCAGAAGATGTGGTATATATTGGTAAAAACAAACTAGAAGATGCATTTGAAATTAATGGCGAAAAGCACACAATAGGCAAGTTATTATTATCGCCTACACGTACCTACGCTCCTTTACTAAAAATTCTTCTACAAGAACATTTTCAACAGATAAATGGCATTATACATTGTAGTGGTGGTGGACAAACCAAGTGTATGAAATATTTACCCAAACCACTTAAAATTGTTAAGGACAACCTATTTCAAGTGCCGCCAATATTTTCACTAATTCAACAAAATTCTGGTGCAGATTTCAGAGAAATGTATCAAGTTTTTAATATGGGGCATCGGTTAGAAATTTTTACCAATCCTACAACAGCACAAGCTATGATAGCAAAGGCTGCTGAGTTAAATATTAAAGCAAAAATTGTTGGTAGAGTAGAAGCATCAAATACACCAGAGCTTTTATTGAAAGGAAGTTTTGGCGAAATCGTTTATTAATAACTAATTGTTACTTTTGAATTATGGCAGAAACAGTAATATCACTCAGAAATGTAAATATTTATCAAGGTTCAAACTTGGTTTTACAAGATGTAAACTTTACAATTGAAAAAGGAGAGTTTGTGTATTTGGTTGGAAAAACAGGAACTGGTAAAAGTAGTTTACTGAAAACATTGTATGGTGAGCTTACCTTAACTGAAGGTGAAGCATCTGTAGTTGGTTTTAATTTAAGAGAAATGGATTGGAAAAAAGTACCATTTTTAAGAAGAAATTTAGGTGTTGTGTTTCAAGACTTTCAATTACTTACAGATAGAACAGTACATGAAAATTTACGATTTGTACTGAAAGCTACAGGTTGGAAGGATGAAAGATTAATGGAAGAAAAAATAAATGATGTATTAGATAAAGTGGGTTTAAAAAGCAAAGGGTTTAAAATGCCCTTTGAAATGAGTGGTGGAGAACAACAACGTGTAGATATTGCTAGAGCTTTGTTAAACTCTCCCAAATTAATTTTGGCCGATGAACCAACAGGTAATTTAGATCCTGAAACAAGTGATGAAATTATGCAGTTACTTTTTCAGATAGCCAAAGATTATGGAACTACTATTGTAATGGCAACACATGATTTTATTGTTATAAATCGCTATCCTTCACGTATGCTTAAAACAGAAAGAGGTAAAGTATTAGATAGTGCAAATATGCCTTCATCATAATCATATCAGCGTTTAATAAAAAAATCCATCTATTTTGTGATAGACGGATTTTTTGTATAGAATACTTTAAAGTTTGTTATAACATTTTAGTGATAGCATCTACCAATTCACCTTTTGTAATAGGAATACCCATTATTTTGTTATAAGCTTGTGCATCTACAAAGTAGGCATCTCTAATAATTTTCACTAATTGTCCATTATTAATTTCTGGTATCAAAACCTTGTCGAAGTTTTTAATAATATCACCTAAGTTTTTAGGAAATGGTCTAATGTAACGAATATGAGCATGACTTACTGCATGGCCTTGAGCTTGTAATTCTAAAACTGCACTTTTAATTGCTCCATAGGTGCTACCCCAACCAATTACCAATACTTTTCCTTTTTCTGGTCCACTATCAATTGTTTGTAAAGGAATGTAATCTGCTATTTTATCTACTTTAGCTTGTCTTGTTTTTACCATGTGTTGATGGTTATCGCTATCGTAGCTAATATTACCTGTAATATCTTGTTTTTCCAATCCACCAACTCTGTGTTCTAATCCTTTTGTTCCAGGAATAGCCCAAGGTCTAACAAGTTTCTCATCTCTTTTATACGGCATAAATTTTTCTTCACCTTCAACCAATGCCGCTTTAAATTTCACATCTATATTCGTTAATTCTGCACTCGTAGGAAAACGCCAAGGTTCAGCACCATTTGCAATATATCCATCGCTTAATAAAATTACAGGTGTCATGTGTTGCACTGCAATTCTTACCGCTTCAAAGGCTGCATCAAAACAATCGCTGGGTGTTGCAGATGCTACAATTGGCATTGGGCATTCTCCATTTCTACCATGATATGCTTGTAGCAAATCACTTTGTTCTGTTTTGGTAGGTAATCCAGTAGATGGACCACCTCTTTGAATATTGATAATAACCAAAGGAATTTCTAGCATAACAGCTAAGCCCATTGCTTCTGTTTTTAAAGCCATGCCTGGTCCACTGGTAGTGGTAACACCTAAACTACCACCATAACTTGCACCAATGGCAGATGTAATAGCTGCAATTTCATCTTCTGCCTGAAATGTTCTGATGCCAAAATTCTTGTATTTACTTAATTCATGTAAAATATCAGAAGCAGGTGTAATAGGATAGGTACCTAAAAACATAGGCAAACCACTTTTTTCACTAGCGGCTATTAAACCATAGGTAAGTGATTGGTTACCCATGATGCTACGATAAAGTCCTGGCTTCATTTTCGCTTTTTCTACCGTATATCTTGTAGTAAAAGTTTCTGTAGTATCGCCATAATTGTAGCCAGCTTGTAAAACTTTGATATTGCTTTGTAAAATATTTTCCTTTTTACCAAACTTTTCCTCTAAAAAGTCAATAGTGTTGGCTAAATCTCTATTATACATCCAATAAATAAAGCCTAATACAAACATATTTTTGGCTCTATCTCTTTCTTTTGTACCTAAGTCTGTAAAATCTTTTAGGGCTTCACGGGTAAGTTTTGTTACATCAACCTTAATTAGTTCATAGCTATCTAAACTGCCATTTTCTAAAGGATTATCTCCGTCTGCATAATTGGCTAAACGTAAATTTTTACTATCAAAACCATCAATGTTGGCAATAATTTTACCACCTGGTTTTAAGCTTTTTAAATTTACCTTAAGTGCTGCTGCGTTCATGGCTACCAAAACATCGCATGCATCGCCTGGCGTAAATACTTTATTTGAAGAAAAATGCACCTGAAAGCCACTCACTCCTGGTAAAGTTCCGATAGGGGCTCTAATTTCTGCGGGAAAATCTGGAAAAGTAGCTAAATCAATACCTAATAAAGCGGTGTTATTGGTAAATTGCTGTCCAGTAAGTTGCATTCCATCTCCACTATCTCCAGCAAATTTTATTACTACATCTTGTAAAACTTGTTCTTGCTTACTCATCTATAAAAAGAAAAAGGTTTATAAATTTCTATATAAGAATGAATTAAAAGCAATTCTTTCTTATAAAAATGATTGCGAAGTTACTGTTTTGTGGTAAAGGGTATATGCATTTTTCTTTTTTCAAAAACATTCTTTGTATTTAAATGATTTTCTACTGATAAGTTTTGTAACAAAAGTTACTTAAAGTCACTATCTATTAATGCAACTTTACTCTGCATTCTTTGAAATTACCAATATGGTATAAGTTCTTTTAAAAAGGAGAATATGAAAAAGAATATAGGTTTTGTAGATAGTATTATCAGAATAATAATAGCTGCAAGTTTAATAATAGCGTATTCTAAACAAATTGTTACAGGTGCTGTAGCACTAATGGTTCTTGTTTTGTTGGTTATTATTATAGCTACAGTTATTTTTCAAACTTGTCCTTTATACTTTTTATTTGGAATGAACACATGTAGTTCTAAAAAGAAAAGTAAATCATAAATACCCTTACCCCTACACACAAAGCTGCAATAAGTTATAATACTTTTGCAGCTTATTTTTTACCAGAATTAGTAGAAAAACAATGACTACCAAAAATGCTACTTTGTTATTTAAAATATTACGTTTTGGTTTTGGGATGCTATTTATAATAATGGGATTCAGGGGATTTATACAAGAACAACAAGGTGCGTTTATCTTAATATTTATTGGTATTATTTTTTTTGTTACCCGATTTTTTGCTCCCAAGCGCTGTTTACAAGACTCTTCTTTTAATGCAGATGATCAACAACACCAATGGAATAACTATCAACAAACATCAATTATTACAAAACTTCAACATGAAATCAAGCAATTCAAGTCATTGATTGAGATGATATCCAAATATGAGTACCTATTTATTTTTATTTCAATCGATCGTCTATTACGTTTTCATAAATATTCAGAAGAATTTATTCACTATATATTATATC
>JBMLQZ010000221.1:0-2257 GCA_049241285.1 Chitinophagaceae bacterium
AATTCGCCTCTGTCTCGTATATGTCTAAATTGGAAAATGGATTTATCTATACCAGATAAAGCTAACACATATGTATCTCCACCAGCAAATTTTATTCTTGTGATTGGTGAACTGCCAACACGATATCTTTTACTAACACAAAAACTACTTGTAGATGGATAACGGAATAATTGAATTCTACCATAATTATCGCCACTAGCAATAATACTATGATAGGCTTCGCCAGTAGCTCTATTTCTTAAAAATTCATGTATTATTTCAGCTTCAATTTCATATTCCATTACTCCTGGTTTAACAAAACCACAAACTTTAGTAAAAGCTTTATGTGTAATGTTAATAGCCGTTTCTACAACAGTAATTTCTTCTTTTGTTTTAATGGCCCTCAGTTGATTCATTATTTTAGCCGCACGTAAATATTGGTGTAAAGGGTAGCGATTTTTCATTTCATCTACAAAACGATAATCTCTTGTTCTTATAAGGCTTGCCTTTCTGTCGTTTTCATTTGTGTCTAAATAAATGGCATCTGCTAAATGAATCCATGTTTGCAATAAGGCGTCAATACTATCTAACCAAATAATAGTTTTAATGCCAGAAATGGCAGTTGCTTCATTGGCTCTTAAACGTTTGCCATCCCACTTTTCTTTTAATTCATTTGGTCTCACCAAAACCAAAACTTCTCTATATGCAGGATCATAACAATCAGGAAATAAAATTACCATACTATCTTCTTGTTCAATTCCTGAAAGCCAATACAAATCGCTGTTTTGTTTAAATGTATGTAACGCATCACCATTAGTTGGCATTTCGTCGTTACTCACAAAAATTGCAATGCTATTTGGTTGCATTGCTTTTATAAAACGTTTTCTATTATTGATGAAAAGATTTGAATTAATGGGTAAATATTTCATAATACAAATTTGAAGGTTGCAAGATAAATGTTTTAAGTGCAATGCTTTTATTTACATAAGGATATGTTGTTGCAAAAAAATGTTGTTTAAAGCCTTTGGTTTAATGAATGATTGTATGTAGTTAAAAAAAGTTGTTTCTTAGTAAAAGTGCACATAAAAAAAGCGTTTAGACAATAAGTATCTAAACGCTTTTTGATATTTTAAGACATATTAATTTCTAATTACTAAAGGATTCTGTTTGCCAACCATATCAGTAACAATCTTCACTGTTTCATCAATATACATATCAGATTTTAGGCTTTTTAACCAAGCTTTATAACGTTCTCCCTTCATTTTATCTGGATTGTTATAAAACTTATCATAATCAGGTTTTAAAACATCCATTTCCATATCTTGATTCAACTTGGTAAGACTATTAATTTGATTAACTGTAGAACGTAACAACTTTTGCTGTTCTTTATATTTATCAATTTGTAGTTGAATAGGAGCATCAGCATTTTTTGCTAACCAGTTCGTATTGTCTTTTATTAAATTGAAAGTAGGATTGGTGTTTACTTTATTACGAATAGATTGAATAGTAGCATCAAATCCTTCATAATTAATAGTGTTCGCTTTTTTAATTTCATCCCAAGGTAAAGAGTTTGGATTGTCTTTTTCTCTGATTTTATAATAGTCTAAAATGTCTGGCAATACTACATCTGGTTCTACACCTTTTAATTGAGTAGATCCTCCATTTACTCTATAAAATTTTTGAAAAGTAAGTTTTACGGCTCCAAATTCTGTTCTGCCAGAAAAGAAATCTAATGTATTGCCTAATGGTACATTTCTTTGAACTGTGCCTTTACCATAGGTTGAGGTGCTGCCCACCACAATACCTCTTTTATAATCTTGAATAGCAGCAGCAAATATTTCACTAGCACTTGCACTGGTTTCGTTTACCATTACAGCAAGTGGACCATCATATAAAACTGAAGCATCTCTGTCATCCATTACTTGAATTTTGCCTTCACGGTCACGTACTTGTACAACTGGACCATTTTTAATAAACAAACCTACCATTTGAATTACTTCGTACAAAGATCCACCACCGTTAAAACGAAGATCCATTACAATGCCATCAATTTTTTCTGCTTTAAGTTTAATAATTTCTTTGGCAACATCTTCACTACATCTTGCACCATTCGGTCTTTCAAAATCAGCATAAAAATCTGGTAGAGAAATTACCCCAATTTTTTTATCACCATTTTTTACAATAACACTTCTTGCAAATGTTTCATCTTGCACTATTTCATCTCTTTGTATAGTAATGGTTTTGTAAGTACCATCGTTTTTCTTAATGGTTAGTTTTA
>JBMLQZ010000222.1:0-1120 GCA_049241285.1 Chitinophagaceae bacterium
AATTGTACAGTGGTTTTGATTTGTGCAATCCAAAAACTTCTGTAAGTATGACCATAAATGGACCTGCACCCATGCTATTAGCGTTTTTTATGAATGCAGCCATAGATCAAGAATGTGAAAAATGGATAGAAGAAAATAATGAGTGGGATTTGGTGAAACAAGCCTTTAATGCAAAATATAAAAATCTAAAACAACCCATTTACAACAACCCCAGTTTTCCTAATGAATTACCAGAAGGTAATAATGGATTAGGATTAAAATTATTAGGTTTAAGTGGAGATGAAGTATTACCAGTAGACGTGTACACTCAACTAAAAGCTAAAGCATTATCTCAAGTAAGAGGCACTGTACAAGCAGATATTTTAAAAGAAGACCAAGCACAAAATACTTGCATTTTTAGCACAGAGTTTGCTTTAAAATTAATGGGCGATGTACAAGAATATTTCATTCAACAAAATGTACGCAACTTTTATAGTGTAAGTATTAGTGGCTATCATATTGCAGAAGCTGGAGCAAATCCTATTACTCAATTAGCATTCACATTAGCCAATGGTTTTACCTATGTAGAATATTACTTAAGTAGGGGAATGAATATTGACGATTTTGCTCCAAACCTATCATTCTTTTTTAGCAATGGAATGGATCCTGAATATAGTGTTATTGGAAGAGTGGCTCGAAGAATTTGGGCTAAGGCAATGAAGTATAAATACAAAGCCAATAAGCGTAGCCAAATGCTTAAATATCATATTCAAACCAGTGGTAGAAGTTTGCATGCACAAGAAATTGATTTCAACGATATACGTACCACATTGCAAGCATTATATGCTATTTATGATAACTGTAATTCATTACACACCAATGCTTATGATGAAGCAATAACTACACCAACAGAAGAAAGTGTTCGTAGGGCAATGGCTATTCAATTAATAATAAATAGAGAATTAGGAAGTGCCAAAACAGAAAATTTTACACAAGGAAGTTTTGCAATGGAAGAAATGACAGACCTTGTAGAAGAAGCAGTGCTTAAAGAGTTTGATAGAATTACAGAACGTGGTGGTGTATTAGGAAGCATGGAAAGAATGTACCAAAGAAATAAAATTCAAGAAGAAAGTTTGTATTA
>JBMLQZ010000223.1:0-2638 GCA_049241285.1 Chitinophagaceae bacterium
AGCATTTAAACCAGCATGAACAATTAAAAAAAGAACAAGAAAAATACCAGTTAAGCCCATGGTTAATTTCTTTCCAACAGATGTAGTAAAAACTTGTTTCCAGGTCATAAAGCGAGTTTATGGTTTTAAAATCCGTGCAAAAGTAGTGTTACAATCAATCCCAATTGCATTTAAGATGTATTTTTTTACAATAACGTCACCATATAACAAGTTTATTAGCATTTAGTTGCATGTATATAAATGATTATTATACTTACTAAGTTTTAACTGAGCATTTTCAATAGAAATTACAAATAATGATGCTTTGAGTAATAATTTTTAAAATCGCAGTCAAATCTTACTTTTACGAAATGGTTAAACTAATTACAATACTTTGGAATAGTTTTAAAATGGCTTTACAGGAGCTAAAAGTAAACAAACTGCGTACTTTTTTATCGCTGTTTGGTATCACTATTGGTATTTTTTGCATTATCGGTGTTTTAGCCACTGTAGATAGTTTACAGAGAAAAGTGCAAGGAGATATTAAAGCTTTTGGTAACAATACCATTTACATTGACAAATGGGATTACAGTGGTGGTGGACCAGATTATCCATGGTGGAAGTTTATTAAACGACCAGATATGAAGATTGATGAAATGGAGTTTATTAAAGAAAAAAGTCAATTAGCTGCCAATGCTTGTTTTTTTGTTTCAAAAAATGCCTCGATAAATTATGAAGACAATACCTTGAATGGTGGAAATATTTATGGTATTTCTGAAGAATTTAAAAACATACAAACCCTAGATATTGAATTTGGAAGATATATTAGCGATGCAGAATTTGAACGAGGCACTCCAACAGCATTAATAGGTTTTACCAACGCTCAAAACTTGTTTGTAAAGCCAGAATTAGCAGTAGGCAAAATGGTTAGTTTTTCTGGCAAAAAGGTAATAATTGCTGGAGTAATTAAAAAACAAGGACAAAGTATGGTGGGTGGTTTTAATTACGATGAAAGTTTATTAATACCCTATAACTTTTTTGCAGGCATGTATGAGGTTAATACTAGTAATCCTTTTATTATGGTACAAGCCAAAGAAAATGTTTCATCAGCTGCACTTACCGACGAATTAAAAGGTATTATGCGTCAAGTTAGAAGAATTAGCCCAAGAGAGGACGATAATTTTTCACTAAACGATGTAAACTTGTTAGGCGATTCAATTAATGGATTTTTTACACAAGTAAATATTGGAGGTTGGGCAATTGCAGGCTTAAGCCTAATTGTTGGGGCTTTTGGTGTTGCTAACATTATGTTTGTAACAGTAAGAGAAAGAACAAGCCAAATTGGATTAAAAAAAGCAATAGGTGCAAAAAGAAGTACCATACTAACAGAGTTTTTACTAGAAAGTGCTTTCTTATGCATTGTGGGTGGTTTAATAGGATTGGGTTTAGTTTGGCTACTAGCACAATTATTAGGAACCATATTACCTTTCCCTATTTTCATAGCACCTAATATTATTATTCTAGCTCTAAGTATCTGTATTATTTTGGGCGTATTATCAGGAATTATTCCTGCATCAATTGCTGCAAAAATGGATGCTGTGGTTGCCATTAGAACCAAATAATGAAAGAAATTAGTAGATATTTTCGAAAAAAAATATCTACTAATTTCTTTCGCCATTTACACTGAAAAATTGCCCTAATGAAAGTATTTAAACTATTTCTTTTTTGTACAATTTGCTTTACAAACGCATCATCTGCACAACAACAAAAACCCAATATTATTTTTTTACTTGCAGACGATTTAGGAGTAGGCGATTTGGGATGTTATGGTCAACAAAAAATTGCCACACCCAATATTGATGCATTTGCAAAGCAAGGAATGTTATTTACTCAATTTTATGCAGGTTCAACAGTTTGTGCACCAAGTAGATGTAGTTTTATGACGGGTTTGCACACTGGACATACGCCCATCCGTGGCAATAAATCAATTCAACCAGAAGGACAATTTCCAATGCCAGCAAATACAGTTGTACTATCAAAAATTCTTCAACAAAACGGATATATTACTGCCAATTTTGGCAAGTGGGGTTTAGGAGGCATTGGTTCAGATGGTGTACCCTTAAAACAAGGATTCGATGTATTTTATGGATATAATTGCCAAGCTCTAGCTCACAATTATTTTCCCAATTATTTGTGGTATAACAACACTAAAATAAACTTACCAAATCAAAATAAAGACTCTGTTTATTCGGCCGATTTAATTCATCAAAAGGCTATGCAATTTTTGCAAACAAAACATACAAAACCGTTTTTTCTATTCTTATCCTACACATTACCACATGCTGGTTTAAACCTACCAAGAGATAGTGTGTATTGGAAATATGTACAACAATTTAACGAACCACCTCTACAACCTCAAATAGGAAAAAAACAATACGAAAGTGGACCATTTGAAGCATATCCTCATGCAGCATATGCAGCTATGGTTACAAAACTCGATAGCTATGTAAAAGAATTATCAAATTTGCTACAGCAAAAAGGTTTAGATAAAAATACCCTCATTGTATTTACAAGTGACAATGGCCCTCATTCTGAAGGTGGCAACGATCCTGAATTTTTTAATAGCAATGGAATTTTTAGTGGTAAAAAAAGAGATTTA
>JBMLQZ010000224.1:0-1078 GCA_049241285.1 Chitinophagaceae bacterium
ATAGTCTAAACCTAAAACACCATCAATACCAATAGCAATTCCATTATTTCTTGTTGGATAATTATTTTTCCACTTATCGCTCCAAAAACCAATGTGAGCACCTGGGCCAACATACCATTTTAAACCTTCTGCACCAGTGAAATCTCCATGAATTTCATATAAACCAGTTATTCTTACACCATCTTCATGAAAGTATCCCAAACCCTCTAATGCTACATTCTTTTTTGTAAAATGTTTAATTGAAATAGCGCCTGGATATGCTTTTACACCTAATGCAGTTTGGTAACTGCTACCCATGCTTTGTGCTTGAGAAAAATACGCACACATGATAAATACCGTAAATAGAATTGTTATTTTCTTCATAAAAAAGTTATTTAACTAAACTTATCATAAAACCGTGCCAAAAGTAAATTTTTGATGAAGTGTTTTTTAAAATTCAATTAGTAAAAATGTATTATTGATATTGGTAAACTACTTTACCTGTAAGTTGTTTTTGTTTATTATAACATTCTTCTGTTTGCTTTAAGCCCTTCAAGTTGTATGTAATAAGCCAAATAAAGTAATTGCCACCTTTTGTTGTTTGTATGGTTTTAACAATTTTCCCATCAGCATCGTATTCGAAAATATAATCTGGTAAATGTTTTTTGGCTATGCTGTTATATTTTACTACATCGGTTAAAGCATTTTTATCATTATAATAATAGTAAAATGTTTCTTGTGTTTTATTATTTCGTTTCCATTGTTCTTCTACAACATTTCCTTTGTCATCCAAAATAAAATCAATGTAAGTGGTATCTTTTCCATTCTTTATTTTCAGCATTTGAATGGGCTTATTTTCAAGGTTATATTTCCACTCATGTACTTCAATGTTGCTAAAATTTACAGCAGTATCAACGCTTTTTGTGGTAATAGATTGAATTTGATTTGCTGTATTGTATTGGTACGTAGTAGTTACTAATATTTTAGCATTATCTTGTATTGATTGGTGAAGTTTTCCTTCTAAATAACTATTAGTGATTATCTGTTTTCTGTCATTTAAAATAGTGGTAGTTATTAGCTCTTTTCCATCATTATTCAT
>JBMLQZ010000225.1:0-2831 GCA_049241285.1 Chitinophagaceae bacterium
AACTATATAAAGACTAATACAAAATTTTAAAAAAAACCACCGTTGTGTTTTTTAGAGAAACAATTTACAAATTACAACGGCAACGTTTTGAAAAAGATTCGCAATTAATTGCTAAACCTACTTTTATACAAACGACTAATAAAATTGCTACAGCAAAACCTTTAGAAAAGAAAGAAGTAAAATTTGCTTCTTACACCTATAAATCTAAGGTTGACTCTATTTTTATACAAGGCAATAAACTAAAAGACAGTATTCAAAAACATTTAAGTGTTATTCCACCAGAAATGTTTGAGGTAATGTTACGGTTTAAAAAAAACAACAACGATACCAATGCCATTGTATGGAAATTTGATAGCACTCACAGCAAACGCATAGTACTTTCTGAAATATCAGAAAAGCCATTTTCAATTGTCATTAGAAAAAAAGACAAAGACACAGGCAACAACATTAAGTTTACACCAGATAGCAACATACGTTTTGTTAAGTTTACCAAAAGCATTTCACAAACCATAGATAGTAGTAAACCCAAAGTAGTTACTACCAATAACACCATACTTGTTGCAGCATCAGATAAAAGTTCTACCTCACCAATTATTCGATATTTTGCTAATAACAAAACTTTAAACGATTCTATTCCCATAAAACTGGTAGATTCTGCTTACAAAGCAGAGTTACAAAAAGTAAAATGCAACTTACCTTGTAACCTAGTATTTAAAATATGCGATACTAGTTGCAACCTTACACCCATAGCAGCAAAAGATACCGGTAAAAACTTTGTTACCTCAACCGTATATCTAGGCTTTAATACACCATTTGCATACACTGCACAGTTTAGTAAAGTGCCTTTATTTATTTTGAAAAAAATGCAGTTGCAAATTGCCGGTTCTCTATTATTACTTGGCATTGTTGTATTTGCATTTATAGTGATGTACAATAGCTTAAACGAGCAACGAAAGCTGGCAATTATTAAGAACGAATTTATTAGCAATATTACCCACGAACTAAAAACACCCATAGCCACAGTTAATGTTGCCATTGAAGCTTTAAGAAGTTTTAATGCCATTAATAACCCAGAAAAAACAAGGGAATATTTAAACATTTCTGCTGCCGAATTGCAAAGACTGGGTTTATTGGTTGATAATGTTTTAAAACTTTCAATGTTCGAAAACAAAGCCATAGTGCTTAATAAAGAATGGGTAGCTATTGAGCCGCTTATTCAAGATGTGCTTAATAGTTTGCAACTGCAATTCGAAAAAAAGAAAGCCACTATTGTTTTTAATCCAACCACAGATATACATAGCATTTGGGCAGATAAACTACATATTACCAGTGTATTATTTAATCTTTTAGACAATGCTTTAAAATATAGCACTAAACAAATAAACATTCAAATTGCTGTATGGCATGAAAGTAATTGGGTAAATATTGCTGTTAGCGATAATGGAATGGGTATACCAACAAGCTATCAACAAAAAATATTCGATAAATTTTTTAGAGTGCCTACCAACGACAGGCACAATATTAAAGGATATGGATTGGGCTTAAGTTATGTTGCCCATATAGTAAACATGCACAATGGTACCATTACTGTTGCAAGCGAAGAGGGTAAGGGTAGCACCTTTACTGTAACTTTACCTGTAAACTAAAAATGCTTTCTATTACTAAAAACAAAAAGTATTATGGCTATAAAAATATTGTATGTAGAAGATGAATTGTTTTTAGGAAAAATTGTAAAAGAAACTTTAGAGTCAAAGGGGTTTGAAGTAGTAATGGAAGATGATGGTAGCAATGTATTGCGTTTGTTTGAAGATGAACAGCCAGATATTTGTGTGTTAGATGTAATGTTGCCTAACAGAAACGGATTTGAACTTGCTACTGATATTAGAGCCATTAATACCGATGTGCCTATTATTTTTCTCACCGCTAAAACACAAACTGAAGATGTAGTAAGGGGTTTTACCATTGGAGCTAATGACTATATTCGAAAGCCTTTTAGTGTTGAAGAATTAATTGTTCGTATTCAAAATGCTTTAAAGGTAAAATCGCCAGAAGCTACGGTAATTCATTCCGATATTATTTCACTCAATAAATTTCAACTTCACTTAAACAAACAAGTTTTACAATACCAACAAACAGAAAAAAAGTTAAGCTATAGAGAAGCGGAATTGTTAAAATATTTATACCAACATAAAAATACTATTGTAGATAGGCGTGCCGTTTTAAACCATATTTGGGGCAATGATTCTTTTTTTAATAGCAGAAATTTAGATGTGTACATTACCAAACTACGTGGTTATTTAAAAGAAGATGCCTCTTTAGAAATACTCACCATTAAAGGCATTGGTTATCGTTTTGTAGTATCGTAATACATTAACGTATATTAACCTTTCAATCAAGTTCATTAACCCTTTGTGCCAATAGCTGGTAATAATTTTGAGCAGTTAAAAAACAACTGCAATGAAAAATGTTTACTACTTGTTATGCTGTTTAATGGCTTCTGTTTTTACTGTACAAGCCCAAACCCCTTCTGGAAAAATAGAAGGTACTGTTTACGATAGTGCTGCCAAAAAAGGTTTATCGTATGCAACAGTATCTATTGTTTCGGCAAAAGATTCTACGTTGGTTACTTTTACCAGAGCTGATTCTTCTGGTCATTTTTCACTTCAATCTCTTAAGCAAGGAAAGTATATTGTATCGGCTTCCTCAGATTCGGTCGCAGCTACCTACTCTTAGACTGCTTGAGCGCACGACGGCAGCAGCAGCATACTCAGTCCTAGGACGACCGTGTGCGATGCTAGTATCGATCGCAGGCGCAGAAGCGGTGATAATTT
>JBMLQZ010000225.1:2841-13353 GCA_049241285.1 Chitinophagaceae bacterium
CTTCAATCACTTAAGCAAGGAAAGTATATTATATCGGCTTCATACGTTGGCTTTGCCACCGTTTGGAAGGCTTTTGAAACCAACGAAATGGGTGCTGCAAATTTGGGAAAAATAGAGCTTACCAATATAAATCAATTAACAGATGTTACAGTAGTGGGTAAGCGTCCACCAGTTACCATTAACAACGATACACTAGAGTTTAATACCGAAAATTTTAAAACAGCTCCCAATGCTGTAGTAGAAGATTTATTAAAACGTTTGCCAGGTGTGGTGATTGATGCCGATGGAACTGTTCGTGTAAACGGACAAATTGTTCGTAGGGTTTTGGTAGATGGAAAAGAATTTTTTACTGGTGATCCTAAAATTGCTACCAAAAATTTAGATGCTAGTGCTGTTGATAAAGTACAAGTATATGATAGAAAAAGTGATAGAGCTCAATTTACTGGTATTGATGATGGCAGTGCTGAAAAAGCAATAAATCTGAAACTTAAAAGCGATAGAAAAAATGCTGTTTTTGGAAGAGTAACAGCAGGTGCTGGCAATAATGAACGATATGATGGTCAAACCAATATCAATAAATTTAATGGCGATAAACAAATGAGTTTTATAGGTATGGGTAACAATACCAACAAACAAGGTTTCTCTATTTCTGATGTAATGAATTTTACTGGTGAATTAGGAAGAGGTATGAGAAATGGCGGCGGTGTTAACATTCGTGTAACCAATGGCAATAACGATAATGGTTTACCAATTAGTGGATTAGGACAAAATCAGCAAGGTGTGGCTACTACTTTTGCAGGTGGTGTAAATTATAACAATACTTTTAAGAAAAAAACCGATCTCAACACCAATGCTCTTTTCAGTAATATCGATTTAAATACCGATAGAATTACCAATAGACAATTGTTTTTACCCGATAATACTACCAATTTTTCTAACGATACCAGTTTTTCAAATCGTCGTAATCTGCAACAACGTGTTAACTTTATTGTAGATCATAAGATTGATAGTTTTACTTCTATTCGTTTTACACCACAGCTTACCTTTCAACAAAATAAAAGCAGTAGATTAAATCAATATCAAACAGCCAATAACAAAGGCATTGTTTTAAACAGTGGTTTTAGTAATAACCAATCAAATGCTACGGCACTAAACTTTACAGGAACGGCATTGCTCAGAAAGCGTTTTAAAAAGAAAGGCAGAACCATATCTGCTACTGTAAATCACTCATACAACGAAAGTGAATCTGATGGTGATTTATATTCTTTAAATCGTTTTTATAATTCCTTAAATGGATCGTATAAAGACTCTATTTTAAATCAAGAAAATACCAGAGCATCTTTCACCAGAAATTTAGGGGTAATAGTTACCTATACTGAACCAATGGGCAAAAAATCTTTGTTAGAATTATCTGGTTATCATAACCTAAATTCAAGCGAAAGCAATCGTTCTACATTCGATTATAATAACATTAGTAAACGATACGATATTGTTAACAGCAACCTTACCAACAACTTTAGCAGCACCTACAATTATTCTGGAGGAACCATTGGCTTTAGAACCAATCAAGGAAAGTTAAGCTATACCTTTAATGCATCGGCTCAATCGGCTATTTTAAAAAGTATCAACAATTCTACTGGTTCTATTATACAAAATACCTTTACCGATGTATTGCCTTCTGCAAATATTACTTACAGACCTAAACAATCTTCAAGTATCAATTTTAGCTACAACACTTCTACCCAACAGCCTTCTGCTATTCAATTACAGCCAATTGCAGATAATAGCAATCCATTAAATATTGTATACGGAAATCCCAAATTAAACCGTAGCTATCAACAATCGTTCTCGTTAAATTATTTCTCTGCCAACATGTACAAACAAAGAAATTTATTTGCATTTGTTGCAGCCAATTTCACCAATAACGATATTGTTTATGCTGATAGTATTTTTGCAAATGGAGCAAGAAGCACAAGACCTATAAATGTAAATGGCAACTACTTTATTTTTGGAAACATAAACTATGGTTTTGCCATTAAAAAGCTTAAAAGCCGTATAGATGCTGGAATAAATATGAACTTATTTAGAAACGCAAGTTTTGTAAATGGAGCAAAAAACATCATTCGTAATAATAGTTTTGGTCCAAATATTAACTACACATTTACGCTAGAAAATAAGTTAGATGTAATACTGAACAGTCGTGTAAATTTCAACACTGCAAAAAATGCACTGCAGCCACAGTTAAGTAATAGTTTTGTGCAACAAGTATATGGTTTAGAGCTTACACAATACTTACCAAAAGGCTTTGTATTCAATAGCAATTTTAATTACACCATTAACACTGGTAGATCCGATGGATTCAACACCAATATTCCATTTTGGAACAGCTCAATAGCTAAAAGCTTTTTAAAAAACAAACGAGCTGAAATAAAATTTACCGTATTTGATATCTTAAATAAAAACATTGGAATTAACCGTGTAGCCAATCAAAACTTTATAGAAGATGTGCAATACAATGTATTACAACGTTACTTCTTACTCAGTTTTACATTTAGTTTAAACAAATCAACCAGCACCAACAGTGGACCAAGAGTAATGGTTAGAACATTCGGAAATTAAACACACAAAACACCATAACAACCAACAAAAGCAAAGAAAATTTCTTTGCTTTTTTTATTTGGTAACCAGCAGTAGTAATGTTATTCAACACCTGTTGCGTCGCACTCTTGTACGGTTGTATCGTTATGGAGCAGTTGAAGATGCAAACAAAAAAGGCTAACCCAAGTGAGTTAGCCTTTTTAAAATATACTATTAAAAATTATCCCAATGCAACTCTTGCAAAAGACAATACTTTTAAATCTGCATTTACAGATTTTAAGTAATCAGCAACAGATTTGCTACCATCTTTTACAAATGCTTGAGCCAATAAAGTTTGTTCTTTAAAGAAAGCGTTTAACTTACCTTCTGCAATTTTAGCAACCATTTCTTCTGGTTTACCAGCCATTTTAGGATCAGCTTTCATAGTATCTATAACAATTGCTCTTTCTCTTTCAACAACTTCAGCAGCAATACTATCAGCATCAACCGCTAAAGGATTCATTGCAGCAATTTGCATAGCAACATCTTTTCCTGCTTCAGCGGCTTCGTGGCTAAGTGCTACTAAAACACCCATACGGTTTGCACCATGAATGTATGAAGCAACATAAGGAGCTTCTACTCTTTCAAAACGAGCAATTCCAATTTTTTCACCAATTGAAGCCAATTTATCATTAATTAAATCTTCAACTTTAGCACCATTTACCAAAGCAGCATTTAATTCTTCAATAGTTTTTACATTGTTAGCAACTGCAGCATCGGCAATAGATTGAGCAAAAGCAACAAAGTCTGCATTTTTAGATACAAAGTCAGTTTCGCAACTAATGGTAATAGCAAAACCAGTTTTGTTATCAGCTGTTGTTTGTGCAATTACTACTCCTTCTTTCGCTTCACGGTCGCTACGTTTTGCTGCTACTTTTTGACCTTGCTTACGCAACCAATCAATAGCTGCTTCAAAATCGCCTTCAGTTGCTGTAAGTGCTTTACGGCAATCCATCATACCTGCACCTGTTGCTTGACGTAGTTTATTAATATCTGCTGCTGTTATAGCTACTGTACTCATTGTAATATGTTTGAATGTTGAATATTTTGTATTGCAAAAATAAATTGCAACTTACTTTTTGATTGTTACCAAACAGTAAAGAATTGGTAACGCTTACTAGCTAAATGAACCTATAAAAATTGGGTCAATAATCATACAATTCACTGAATGACTAATGACCCAATGATTGATAATTAATTATTTAGCACCGCCACCCGCTGGACGACGATTGTTACTGCTAGGCACACGACGCTTAGGAGCTCCACCTGGACCACCTGCTGGTGCATCAGCACCACGTCCACCACCTCTACGTCCACGTCCACCTTCTGCTTGTGCTTCTTGTTCTAAACGACGAGCTTTTGCTTCGTTTTCGTTATTAGCATCATCTACGCTTTCTTCTTCATCTTTACTTGCTAAACGCTCAGCTAATCCTTCAGCTATTGCTGCAGTAATGTAGTTAGTAATAATAGCAATTGATTTTGTAGCATCGTCATTTGCAGGAATGGCAAAATCTACTTTATTAGGATCGCAATTGGTATCAACCATACCAAAAGTTGTAATACCTAAACGCTTAGCTTCTGCTAAAGCAATATGTTCATTTCCAATATCTACTAAAAATAAAGCAGCTGGTAAACGACCTAATTGAGCAATACCACCTAATACTTTCTCCATCTTGTCTTTATCACGAGTAAGTGTTAAACGCTCTTTCTTGGTAAGGCTTTCTGCACTACCGTCGTTAAGCATTTTATCAATGCTCTGCATTTTTTTAACGCTTTTACGAACAGTATTAAAGTTAGTAAGCATACCGCCTAACCAACGTTCTGTAGCATAAGGCATGTTTACACGTTGTGCACACTCAGTAACAATTTCTTTCGCTTGTTTTTTAGTGGCAACAAACATTATTTTTTTACCGCTTTTTGCAATTTGTTTCATTGCAGCAGCTGTTTCTTGTAAATGATCTACTGTTTTGTTAAGATCTATAATGTGAATACCTTTCTTTTCAGCAAAGATGTAAGGCAACATTTTAGGGTTCCACTTCTTCTTCAGGTGACCAAAGTGTACACCGGCCTCTAGTAGTTGTTGTTGTAATGAAGTGTTGGCTTCCATTGTATTAATTTGAAATTTGAAATTATTAATTTGATGTAAAAACGATTAACGTTTGCTGAACTGATAGCTTCTTCTAGCTTTCTTATGACCAAACTTCTTACGTTCAACACTACGAGGATCACGTTTTAATTGTCCTGCAGCTTTTAATACTGGTCTAAACTCTGCATTTACTTCTAATAAAGCACGAGCAATACCTAGTTTTGCAGCTTCTGCCTGACCTTTTAAGCCACCACCTTGTGCATTAATGATGATGTCGAATTTATCTACAACATCATCAGTTTTTAAAGGAGCTTCTACTTGGTTTTGTAAGTAAACCAACGGGAAATATTGTTTATAATCTTTATCGTTTACCGTAATTTTTCCTTCACCCTTGCTAATGAATACACGAGTAACGGCTTCTTTACGACGACCAACAGCGTTTTTTTGCTTTTCCATTTATCTATTAATTTGGAATTGTGATTTGATGTTTAGAATTAAAATTTTAATTCTTTTGGTTGTTGAGCAGTATGCAAATGCTTTTCGCCAGCATACACAAATAATTTTTTAATCATTTTTCTACCCAAACGATTTTTAGGAAGCATACCTTTTACAGCTCTTTCTACAATTACTTCTGGGCGACGTCTCAACAAATCTTGAGCAGCTTCTTCTTTTTTACCACCTGGGTAACCAGAGAAGTTGATGTATAATTTGTCTTCCATTTTGTTACCAGTGAAAACAACTTTGTCTGCATTGATAACAATTACATAATCACCGCAATCAACGTGAGGTGTATAGTAAGTTTTGTTTTTTCCTCGAAGAACGGCGGCTATTTTAGCACACATACGTCCTACGGTTTGATTAGTACCGTCTACAACATACCAGTTGTGAGTAACGGTAGCCGCGTTGGCGTGTTTGGTTGTGAAATGTAGTTTACTCATTGTACTTTTTTTATTGACTAATGCTATCCCACTAGTCTATTTTAAAATTGGACGGCGAAGGTAGGTGTGAATTGTGGATAAAAACAAACAAAAGAAGAAGTATTTTTTACGACATCTTTATAACACATTGATTATCAGTAAAAAATTTGTATGATTTTTTTATTGGTTGGTGAAAATGGGGTGTAAAACACCTAAATATTAAGGTCGAAGCCTTTTAATTCTTTAAAATGCCCATTCAATTGAATGCGTTGTTTTAAATGTTCGGCACTTGTTAATACAGGAATTATTTTTTTTAAATGCCTATTTAAATACTCTAATCGCTGAGGTTCGGTTAATAAATTTAGCACCTCGTATTCTTCCGAAACCGATAAACCTGCATGATGAGCAATATCGTAGCTAAGCAATGTTTGATCGGGTTTTTTAAAATCTTTTTGAATATTTAATAATCTATGTAATTGTCTTACTTGTTCTAATACTTTTTGTAACAAAGACGGAGATGCATCAAAAGAATTATCAGGATAATGCACTATTGCACCACTATACAATTTATCAGGCAAGGTTTTCATTACCTCTAATATGGTAAACACTTGATTTCCTTTTACTTTAATATCCATTTTACCATTATCGTATTCCTTAGCAATTTCGGTAACTTGTACTAAGGTGCCCTTATCTGTCATAGCATTATTAATAACAGTTGGTATTCCAAATGGCTTTGATTCTGCAATGCTTTGATGAATAAGCTGTATGTAACGAGGCTCAAAAATGTGTAGGTGTAACACTTCACCCGGAAAAACAACAATTCCTAATGGAAAAATAGGTATAAAGTTGGTCATAAAAACGAATAAACAAAAAAGGATGCGTTTGGTTTATTTTACTTCTTGCATGTCAATGAGTTTTTTATACATACCATTTTTTGCTAACAAACTTTCATGATTGCCTCTTTCTACAATCTCACCTTTTTGCAGTACAATTATTTCATCTGCATGACGAATAGTGCTTAATCTATGAGCAATAACAATGCTTGTTCTATTCTGCATTAAATTATTAATTGCATCTTGAACCAATCGTTCACTTTCAGTATCGAGAGCCGATGTGGCTTCATCTAAAATAAGTATTGGGGCGTTTTTATAAATGGCTCTAGCAATGGTTAATCTTTGTTTTTGACCACCACTTAAACGCATACCTCTATCACCAATGGTTGTATCGTAACCGTTTTCTAATTCCATAATAAATGCATGTGCATTAGCAATTTTTGCTGCAGCAATAGCCTTTTCTTTATCAAGCACTTCGGTTCCAAATGCAATGTTATTTAATACAGTATCGTTAAACAATATGGCTTCTTGAGATACAATAGAAATTTGTTGACGCAAATGTTTTAATTGTATCTTTTTAATGTTCTCTCCATCCACATAAATTCCACCATCATTTACTTCGTAAAATCTAGGCAGCAAATCGGCTAGTGTAGATTTTCCTGATCCGCTTTCTCCCACCAAAGCAATTGTTTTGCCTTTTTCTATAGTAACATTTACTTTGTTTAAAACTTGTTTATCGGAGTAAGCAAAACTTACGTTTTTATATTCAATAGCCGTATTAAATTCAGAAATGGGTTTAGACTGTTCATTATCTTTAATAATATTTGGCATATCTATAATTCTTAAAACCCTTTCTCCTGCAGATAAGCCTCTTTGAAGTGTGGTAACAGCATTAGCAATATTTTTAGCTGGAGCAATAATTTGAAAATAAAAAACAATGTAGGTGATGAATGATGATGCTTTAAGTGTGCTTGTTCCGTTAATAATTAATGATCCTCCATAAACAATAATTATCATAATTACTAATACTCCTAAAATTTCAGATATTGGCGATGCCAACTCTCTTTGGCTCATGATGTTTTTTAAGGTTTTGGCTAATGCATTGTTTTCTGTTTCAAATCTTTTATTAACTGTTTTTTCTGCATTAA
Source organism: Chitinophagaceae bacterium (assembly GCA_049241285.1). Taxonomy (GTDB): domain Bacteria; phylum Bacteroidota; class Bacteroidia; order Chitinophagales; family Chitinophagaceae; genus Parasediminibacterium. The sequence goes on from JBMLQZ010000225.1 coordinate 10,463, forward strand.
ACCCCTTAATAATACGTATACCAGAAATAGCCTCTTCTGCCATATTTAATACATAACCAGAAAGTGTTTGGCTTTGATTTGATTTTTTACGTAATCGACTAGAAATGGTAGAAATAATAAATCCTGATATAGGAAAGAAAACTAGTGTAAACAATGTAAGCTTAACTGATAAGTAAAACAGCATAACGAATGTTGAAATAATTACCAATGGCTCTTTAAAAATGGTTTGTATAGATGTTGCTACAGAAACTTCAATTTCGCCAACATCATTACTTATAATTGATAATAAATCTCCCTTTTTTTCGCTGTGATAAAATTCTAATGATTGTGTGCTGTATTGTAAAAAAATATCGTGTCGAATTTTTTTCAGCAAATTAGTACGCATTCTAATTATTACTTTTTGACCTAAATAACCAAACACATTTTTAAATAAAACAAACAAAAACAACACTGCACACACATATACCAACACCCCTAATTTGCCATAATCTTGTATGTAATTATTTAAGTTGTAGTAGAAATAATCTTTAAAATAATCTACATGCCAATTAAACACAGGTGCTTCTTTTACAATTGGCTGCTCGTTATTAAACAAAACATCTAATAAAGGAATTAGTAATGAAAAATTTAACAAGCCAAAAATGATGTAAAAGAATATGTATACAATGTATTCTGGTAAATAGTGTCTGTAGGGTTTTGAAAAACTCAATAATCGAAAAAAGATTTTCATTGTTTCCTTTTTATGTAAATAATAGTTACAACTTAAACAATCGTAGAATGTACATTTTATAATACTTCTGACTAAGCCATTTAAACCTTCTTATCCATCCATTAGAACGAATAGAAATAGAAGAAGAAAGTGTGCCATTAAAAGACCCTTGTTCTGTTAATGGAGGGTGTGCCCAAAACATTTTTAACACATTTCTATCAATCATATCATTATGCCACCAATCAATAACAGCTGTACATTTTTGTTGCTTTAAATCGTTCAACATTATTTCTGCAGCTGTGTAATCAATTAAATAAGCACCTGCACATCTGCCCTTTTTTGCTGGATACAAATACTTATTTCTTTTTACTTTATAAATGGATGGAAATTCTAGTGTTGCATTTTCTAAAGAAATCATAAACCCAGGTTCTAATGTAGCTGCTTCTTTAGCTACTTTTTGAACATTGCTAATAAAATTGTTTCCAATAAAGCATACATCGTTTTCAAAAACCAATGCCATAGGATGTTTTGCTGCAACTATTTTTTCATAAATAAGAATATGTACCAATGTGCAATAAATGGCTCCCTTAGATAAATAGCTTGAAACTCCTTCGTTGAAATATTGTTGAATTAATTGTTTGTTTTCATCGTCGTTATAAGATTCTGTTACAAACTCAACAGGTACTTGTAGTTCATTAGTAAATATATTTTTCAACCGATGTTCTCTTTCGTCATATCCTTTAATGCCGTGAACAATATAAATACCGGTAATATTGGTTGATGTTATCATGAATACTATAAAAAGTTAGGCTTTCAAAAGCGGCTTTTGTATTTGCAAACATAAGTATAAATATGCTGTAGCTATGGGTATTTGAAATGATATAGCCTTCACTTTCACATATTTAATACACTTGGGTTAACAGAATTTCTCAATTTATAGTTTGTTTGTTTATATGATTGTACTTTTGAAAAAGCTGCTATTGCTTAGCAAAATGACCCATTAAATATTTAAGTTGTTTTTATGTATTATCATCAACCTACAAGTTGGACAACCTTTATTCAAAAGTATTTTTTGCTTTTAATAGGATTGGGCATTTTGGTAAATGCATCTGGTTTATTTATTACCATTTTAGATTCAGACGGAACCTTATATGCCAATATTGCAAAAACCATTGCCGTTTCTGGTGATTATATTAACTTAAAAGTAAGTGGAAAAGATTGGTTAGATAAGCCACACTTACCATTTTGGCTAGCAGCTATAAGCTATAAAATATTTGGCTATACCAGTTTTGCTTACAAATTACCTGCATTTCTTTTTTGGTTAATAGGTTTAAGGTATACTTATTTATTTGCCAAAGAAAACTATCGTGTAAGCACAGCACAGATAGCAGCATTAATTTACGTATCGGCTACACATTTAGTAATTTCTAATAACGATGTTAGGGCAGAACCATACCTAACTGGGATGATTATTGCTAGTGTTTATCATTTACATAAAGCATCAAAAAACGAGAGTAAATGGTTGCATGTATTAGTTGGTAGTCTTTTTGCCGCTTTAGCTATAATGACAAAGGGACCATTTGTATTAATAACCATTGGTGGCGGTTTGGTTGTAGAATGGATTTGGAAACAGGATTGGAAACAATTTTTAAACCCAATTTGGTGGGTTTGTTTATTACTGATTTCAGTAATGATACTTCCAGAAATTTATTGTTTGTATGTTCAGTTCGACATGCATCCTGAAAAAATGGTGTTTGAGAAAACTGGCGTTTCTGGTGTTCGGTTTTTCTTTTGGGATAGTCAGTTTGGGCGTTTTTTTAACAACGGACCAATAAAAGGTGAAGGAGATTATTTCTTTTTCTTACATACGCTTTTATGGGCTTTTTTGCCTTGGTGCTTTGTATTGTACGCATCGTTAGGATTTCGGTTAAAAAAAATAAATCTGCGTAAACAAGAGCAAGTAACTATTTGGGCAAGCTTAATTACACTATTCATTTTTTCGCTATCAAAATTTCAGCTACCACATTATACCAATATTTTATTTCCATTTTTTGCCATTATTGCTGCTAATTATTTATCAACCGTTCAGGGAAAAGCTATACAATGGATGGGTTATTTACAAAATGTAGTGGCAGTTTGTATGTTGGCAGTTGTTGTTTTATTGTGGTATTTTTTTAGGCCA
>JBMLQZ010000225.1:13363-30218 GCA_049241285.1 Chitinophagaceae bacterium
CCAGATGCTTTGTGGGGTATGATTATTTGGTGTATTGTTTTTATTGTAGGACTCATTTTTTGGAGAAGACTTAATGGCTATGCCGGCAATTTTATTAGAACCTATTGGGTGGCTTTAGGTGTGTATACTTTTTTAAATGTGTTCTTTTATCCATCACTTTTACAATATCAAGCAGGTAGTAATGCAGCAAATTACATTAACCAGTATTTTAACAACAAATCTGTTTATAGTATTGATAGGGTATCGTATTCGTTAAGTTTTTATAGTAATGGTGCTAGTTACGATGTATCAAATACGGCCATTCATGATCTTGTGAAAAAAGAAAAGCCATTATTAATTTATGCCGATGATGCTGCCATTTTGCAACTACAACAATCTGGAAGAAAAGTAACTGTTGTAAAACAGTTTGAATATTTTCATGTTAGTCAACTAAATGGCACTTTTATCAATCATACCACAAGAAAAAAAAGTTTGATATTTTTTAATATTGCTTTAGTTGAATAATGTAATTATTTTGAATTAAGCCTTTCACATTAACAGAAATATGAAAATATCTGGGTTTACTTTTATTAAAAATGCAGTTTCAAATGATTATCCAATTATTGAAGCTATTAATTCTATTTTACCAATCGTTGATGAAATGATTGTATTGGTTGGAGATTGTACCGATGGGACGTTAGAGCTTATTAAAAGCATTGAAAATAATAAAGTAAAAATTCATCATTCTGTTTGGAATAAAAACCTAAGATCAGGTGGTGCTGTTTTGGCAGATGAAACAAATAAAGCTCTTCAACTAATTAGCAAAGAAAGTATTTGGGCATTTTATATTCAAGCAGATGAAGTGGTTCATGAAAAGTATCATTCAACAATTATTGATGCTTGTAAAGCTTATGCCGATAACTCAAAAGTAGAAGGATTATTGTTCAAATATGTACATTTTTACGGAACATATGACTATGTAGGTGATAGCAGAAAATGGTATCAGAAAGAAATTAGAATTATCAGAAATAATATAAACGTTGAATCGTATAAAGATGCTCAAGGGTTTAGAAAAAATGACCAAAAGCTTTTTGTAAAAGAAATAGACGCCTATATGTATCATTATGGTTGGGTAAAAAGCCCAGAACAAATGATGAAGAAAAATAAAAACTTTGGAAAACTATGGCATGATGACGAGAGCTTAAAAAAATTTAAAGAAACTCCAGACTATTTTGATTATACCAATTTTGATAGTATTAGCAAATTTAAAGACACACATCCTAATGTAATGTTATCTAGAATTGAAAAGAAAAATTGGCAATTAGAATTAGATACTAATAAAAAACGTTTTTCATTAAAAAATTTGATTCTCTATTACATAGAAAAAAGAACAGGCATTCGCCTATTTGACTATAAAAATTATAAACGATTACCTTAACTTGTTTTATAATTTTTCAGCCAAAACAATATTGTTCAAATAAAGTGTATTTGTTTTAGGCAATATGGCATGTGCTACATAAAATAGTGCATTGAAAATAAACACCAGTATGGGTCTAATATTACTTGTAAACGCTTTTGTTTTACCTAATATGGGAATTTTATATAGAAAGTGTTCACTAAAATACAATACCAACATTTGATGAATGGCTACCAAAAAATCTCCGCTTTTATCCATCTGTACTATTCTAAATCCATTCTTTTCAAATAAATGTTTTAAAGCAAATTGAGTGTATCTAGCATAATCAATTGGCACTTCGTGTTCTGGCATTACAAATGGACAAGTAATGAATATTTTCCCTTTTGTTTGTAATACTCTGTGTAATTCTGGAATAATTTCTTCCAAGTTAAAAATATGTTCAAACACTTCGCTTGAAAAAATACTATCAAAACTAGCATCATCAAATGGAAGTGCTTTTCCATCATAAAAAAACTCAATGTGCTCATTGGCATGTGAGTGCCCTTCACTATCATAATCTACTCCAATATATTCTGAAACATTGGTAAACAAAGACTTGTATGGCTTTGCACCACAACCAAAATCTAACATCTTTCCTTGTAAATGGCTGCTATACTGTACTATTTTTTGCAATAATAATTTTCTAATAAAGTATAAAGAACTTCTTAATGGTGGATTAAATGCTTTAGGAATTGTATTGTAATTCATAGAAATATTTATACGTAAGGTTGAATAGCTTTGCTATAAAAAAATTCTTGAACCGAATTGGGAAATTGAAGTTTATAGGTATTGAATGCCTCTTTTCCCATGGCTTCCCATTTAGCCTTTTCTTGCCATGCAGTTTCTAAAACTTGAGTAATGTTTACAACAGTAGGCGCCTCAGAACTCCATCCATTAATTCCGTTTTTTACCCAAAGAGGCATATCACCAACATTGCTTGTAATTACGGGTCTGCTCATACACATAGCTTCAATTACAGCAATTGGCATAGCATCAATATGGGTTAATTGTAAAACTATGTGGCTATTTTTTAACACCTCGTCAACTGTATTGGTTTTGCCTTTTAAAAACACCTTATCAGTTAATTGATATTCATTAATAAGTTGCTGTAAATATGCCTTATCACTTCCATCGCCATAAAGGTTAAGTTTAAAATTTCTTTCTTTCCAAATATTGGTTGCTAAAGCTTTTATCAAATTATCTTGTGCTTTTCTATGAACATCTAACTGAGCTAAAACTACCATAGTAATTTCATTTGCTATAGATGGGTAAGGTGTAGCATGTAATTGTTGAGGAATGGTTAACGGGTTATATACAGTTATGCCATGTATTGCTGTAATATGCAACTGCTTTTCTAAAACTGTTTTTATTTTTCCAGCATCAAAAAAATTATTTTTAGCATTTTTTATCCATGACTTTAATAGGGTTGCCTTTGCAGGCGGAAATACAAAATCTGGAAAATAATTATGATAAATTAAAACGTAACTAGATAGTTTTTTATAAAAGTTTTTCCAAGGTGCATTACACACTTCCATAAAAGCACCTTGGCTCACAACCACATGGTTATATTGTGCAACATTTTGTGAACGAACAAATAATTGTTGCTGCAATTTTGTAATAAATTCATACCTAATTTTCTGAAAAAAGTGTTTCTTTCTTCTACCTGTATTAGGTATTTCAATTATTGAGCAACCTGCATTTTTAAGTGCTTTTAATTTAGCTTGTTTTTCTGGCCAATAATATACCATACAAGTAACTGCATGTCCGTTTTGAGCACAATACAAAGCTTGTCCATACCATAACTCTTCACTTCCACCCCATGGATCGCTATTCATTAAACCAACAAATAATATCGATGACAAATTGATTGCTTTTTTTTATATTTTCACTATGTGTTGTATACAAAGGAAATACTTTTTTATTAATGAATACTTTAGCCGATAGTAACTATGCCTACCTAAATAGATTTTTTGATCGTATTTATGTTTTAACCATTGAAAGAGCTACAGAAAGGCATCAAAAATTAATAACGGATTTAAACGGATTGAATTATGTGCTTTTTTTTGGAGTTGATAAAAACAATATAAACGTATCATTTTTAGAGGAAAACAAAATATACGATAATCAAAAAGCCATTCTATTACAAAGATATAAACGACCAATGCGTTTGGGAGAAATTGCTTGTAGTATGGGTCACAAAGCCATTTATGAAGATATTGTTGCTAATAATTTTGAAAAAGTATTGATACTAGAAGATGATGTTGTACCAAACTTTGAAATGAATGTAGAAACAATATTAAGTGAGTTACCAACAAATTGGGAGCTTGTATATTTTGATTATTTTAAAAACACAGATACCAATTTTAAAACCAAATTAAAGCAAGTAGTATATCATATTCAAAAAGGTTTAGGGTTTTTAAACTGGAGTCATAAAACCATTAGTAACTTATTTGCCAAGCCCTATAGTAAGCATTTAAAAGTTGCTGGTTATCATGATTATGCAAGTGCATATGCCATTACACTAAGCACTGCAAAAAAACTAATTGAAATGCAAACGCCTATTTGTTTTCCGGCAGATCATATATTACCGTTTGCTATAACTAATGAAATAATTAGTGGATTTATTACCATACCTAAAATATTTATTCAACAAAGTCAAGTTAACAAAAATGTGGTTGGCAGCTATGTTGAGCAGTAAACCCCACTATTTTTAATTTATCATGAAAAAATTATCAGTTGTAATAATAACATTTAATGAAGAAAGTAATATTGCTCGTTGTATAATTAGCATTAAGAATATTGCAGATGAAATTATTGTTGTTGATTCATATTCTGAAGACAATACGGCACCTATTGCTGAACAATTAGGTGCAATTGTTTACAAGCAACAATTTTTAGGATATATAGAACAAAAAAACTTTGCATTACAAAAAGCCACTAATGATTATTGTTTATTACTAGATGCCGATGAGTGCCTAAGCAAAGAATTAGAAAACTCAATTCAACAACTAAAAAATGGGGGATTTAATGCTGATGGATATTCTTTTAACAGATGTAATAATTATAGAAATAAATGGATAAAACATGGGGCTTGGTATCCTAACAAAACTATTAGACTTTTGAATAAATCTAAAGGAAAATGGGGTGGCACCAACCCTCATGATAAAATTGTAATGGATTCAAATGCAACTGTTGCAACCCTAACTGGAGACTTATTGCATTATAGTTATGCGTCTATTGAAGATATGATTCAACAAAACAATCGGTTTACTACCATTCAGGCAAAAGCAATGTTTATGAGTGGCAAACGTTCTTCTTATTTTAAAATAATTATTAATCCTACCGTTGCCTTTATATCTAGCTTTTTTATTAAACGAGGTTTTTTAGATGGGATTGATGGGTTTATTATTGCAAAAAGTATTGCTTTCCACACATTGCATAAATATGCCAAACTCTTGTATTTACAACAAGATGCTAATAAGGATATTCATAAATAAAAATAAATTGGTAAAATGGGTTTACGTTCTTTCTTGTTTCCAAAAAAAGTTCATACAACACAAATAAACCCGTTGTATAAGGCATCAAACTTATGGCCAGGTGGAAGTGCTCATAGCGATTTTTGGCTGTTTCGTTTTTTACAACACAATCAATTATTACAATATCCAGTTCATATATTTTCTGTTTTTGGTCATGTGCCTTCTCTTTTACCCAACGAAATCAATTTTTTTTTCACGGGTGAAAATGTTCATTATAAAACCTTTAAGAAATATGAAAATAACGCCATCAATATTGCCGATGCCGCTATAGGTTTCGATTATATACAAGCAACCAATTATACCAGATTTCCACTTTGGTTAATGTATTTGTTTCCTCCAGACGCCACTTTTGAAACGGTAGAAAAAATTATTAATCAATATAATTTTTCAGAGAATGCTATTAAAAGACCAACAAAGTTTGCAATGATTGCTAGTCATGATAAAAGGGCTGGAAAAAGAAAAAAAATAATTCGTTTTATTGAAAAAAATTTTGGTTCTGTAGCATGTGCTGGTAAATTATTAAACAATACCGATGTATTAAAACGGAGGTATAATGATCAAAAAATTGATTATTTACAAACTGTTTGTTTTAATATTTGTCCTGAAAACAGTAATTACAGCGGTTATGTAACAGAAAAAATATTTGAAGCTATACAAGCTGGTTGCATACCAATTTATTGGGGAAGCAATAATTTACCCGAACCAACTATTTTAAATCAAGATGCAATAGTATTTTTTGATGCTGAAAATAAAAATAACCAGTTGATTGATAAAATTAATTGGTTTGTTGAACAAAAGAATATTCATGAAATTCCAAGATTTCAAAAAGATGCAGCAAAGCATATTTGGCAAATGATGCTTAATTTAAAGGAATTAATGCAATCTGCTATCGATGTTAAAAACGCAGTAGTATAATTGCAAATTTCATGAACAACCTTTCTGGTATTTTACAATAGCTTTAATCTTTTATATTTAGTTATGTGGCAACAGTTACTTCAAGAAATATCAAGAGAAAATGTAAAAGCGTTAGCAAGAACTATTTCTTTGGTTGAAAATGAAGTGGCTGGCTATTTGCGGTTTTTGCAAGAATTGCCCACATCTTCTACCCCTGTAATTGGAATTACTGGACCACCAGGTGCAGGAAAAAGTACACTTACCGATGCATTAATTGAACAAATGGTTAATGCAGATAAAAAAGTGGGTGTGTTGTGTATAGACCCTTCATCGCCTTTTCATTTGGGTGCATTGTTAGGCGACAGAATTAGAATGAGCCAATGGTATAACCATAAAAATGTATTTATACGTTCATTAGCAACCAGAGGAAGTTTGGGCGGCTTGCATCCTAAAATCATTGAAATAACCGATGTAATGAAAGCTGCTTGGTTCGATTATATTATTGTTGAAACAGTAGGCGTTGGTCAAAGTGAGGTAGAAATTGCAGGCTTAGCAGATACTACCGTTGTTGTGGTTGTGCCAGAAGCTGGTGATGAAATTCAAACTATGAAGGCTGGTCTTATGGAAATTGCCAATGTATTTGTTGTAAATAAAGCCGATAGGCCAGATGCTGATGCCTTTGTACACAATCTTAAACAAATGCTTGCTCCTGCATTTTCAACACAAAATCAAACTATTGAAATTATTAAAACCATTGCTTCTGAAAAAAAGGGAATTGATAATTTGTATGTAGCTATTGAAAAGCATTTACAACTAATGAATCATCACGATAAAAAATTGTATTTGTTGGCAGAAAAGGCATTTCATTTAATTCAACAGCATAAAATGCAACATATTCATAAAGCAAATTTGAAACAAGCTATTGAAAAAGAATATGGCTTGTCAAATTTTAATTTGTATCGTTTTATTAGTGCCTATTACAATGAATAAGTATTCTCTATTTTTTAATTGATTACATGAATAACCTTTTATCTTCGATATTGAACAAATAAACCAATGAACTATGTCTTATCCTGTATCATTTAAAAAAGAGCCTACAGCAGTAACGGTTGAAAAAGGAAAAACCTATGCTTGGTGCACTTGTGGCTTGAGTGAAAAAAATCCATTTTGTAATGGTCAGCACAAAACCTTGGCTACAGAAGAAGATGGCAATTTGGTAATGCCCTTTAAAAGCTTAAAGTTTACTGCAGAAGAAGATGGTGAAGTTTGGTTGTGTAATTGTAAACACACCAAAAACCCTCCTTTTTGTGATGGCAGCCACAATCATTTATAAAGCAACTTTTCATGTGTAGCATAAAAGCTACACATTTTTTATTTTTATTCTTATGGCATCATCTGTTTTACAGCTAATAAAAAGCAATAAACAACTCGGTACACTTTTATTGGGTTTATTGGTAATACAATGTATTTTTTCTTACAACGCTGTTGGTTTTTTGCATCCTGATCAGCATTTTCAAATTATTGAATTTTCGTCGTATCACTTAGGAAACCCCAATGGAACAGCACCCATTTGGGAGTTAAAAGCCATGATTAGGCCTAGCCTTCAAATTCATTTGTTTTCTGGATTCTTTCTTTTTTGTGAAGCAATAGGTGTTCATAACCCATTTACACAACTCACCATTTTGCAAATGCTTACAGGCATTAGTATGTTTTTGTTATTTAATGGAATTACGTTGTATTATTTGCAAAATAGTAGTAAAAAAATACTATACATTAGTTTATTGCTACTAAATGCATCTTGGAGTTTTCCGTTTGTTCGTTCTTTATTTAGCTCAGAAATATTGGCGTCGTTTTTATTTTTTGCAGGCGTTTGGATATACGATGCTAAACATAAAATAAAACCCATAACCATTGCTTTATTTACCGGTGTTTTGTTTGGTTTGGCATTTTTTGCAAGGTTTCAAATGGCATTGGCTATGGTTGGCTGGTTTGTTTGGTTGGTGTTTATTGCTAAATCTTACAAAGTTTTTGTGTGGATAATGCTTGCAATGCTTATTACCATTGCTGGAAACGTTTGCTTAGATTATTGGTTTTACCATCAATGGGTATTTACACCGTACAAGTATTTTGAGGTAAACATTATTGGTGGAAAAGCCAATTCGTTTGGCACAAGCTCTTTTTTAAATTATATAGCCATATTAGCGGCCATTGTTACCGCTCCTTTGTTAAGTGTGGTATTGTTTTTTGTAGGAATAAAAAGTGTTTTCAATAATTGGAAACATCCTATTACTTTATCTGTTGTGTTTTTCTTAGTTGGACATTGTATGGTTGGTCATAAAGAGGAGCGTTTTTTATTCCCCATTTTTAATATTCTTCCGCTAATTATTGCTTGGCAGTTACCTTCATTTTTTAACTATCTACAATCTTGTAAAAAAGCAATTAGGTATGTATTGGTTTTTGCAACCGTAATGGGTATTGTGCTAAACACTTTTTTACTGCTTGTTTTTATAGTTACACCTTATGCTCAAACAGTTCATTTTGCTAGAACATTGCAACAACACTTTAGTGGCAATGAAACCAAAATACATTGTATTCATAGGTCTCCTTTAGAAACAGAAAGCACTTTACCCTTAACATTTTACCAAAAAGGTTTACCAAATTTGCAATTTGTAAAAATTGAAAACAAAGAGGCTTTTGATAGTTTACAAGAAAAGCCAAAACTTCTTGCAGTTACGTTTAACGATATTGTAGAGAAAAGAAATGCTTTAGATAGTTTGGGTTATCAACCCGTTTTGTATTCTTCTACTATGTTATGGAATATAAATACCTATTTGGCAAACAAAAAAATTAATACCATCAATGATATTTGGGTATTGTATGAAAAAAAGTAAAAATGGTTAATAAGTTGAGTCTGGAATATTTATAAAATTGTCTTTACCTGTATTTATTTTTCCTACTTTATTAAGTGTAAACCATTTAAAATTTTGATCGGCCAACAAACCTTGTTGAGCATAAATTTTTTGTTGTTTTCCTTGGCTAATAATTGCTGGTTTATCAGTAAAAAATGTTCCTTTTTGTTGATCCCAATACAATTCTTCACACCAAAGTGTATCGTTGTTTCTATTAAAAACCAGTACACTATCTTTCAAAAATACTTTATTATCATTTTCAAAATAACGACCATATTTTGCAAATAGCTGACTTTCTACCGTCGTTAAACTATCATAAAAATCTACATGCAAACTATTTGGAAACTCAATTTTTGCAGTATCTAATTGGTAACGTAACATAGTTGGTGCCGTTAATTTAGCCTTTAACTTACCATCGTTACTTAATAGACTTTCTATTTTTTTCCCTTCTTCAACTCCCAATTTTTTTACACCTAAATTTTTTACAGTTTGTAAATCATTTTCACAAGAAAGCACAAAAAAGCAGCCTATAAGAATGGCTGCTTTTAAATATTTAAAATTGCTTTTAGATTTGATGTTAATCATACCTTCTTTTTATAAACCAAAGATCGCTTAAACTTAATCCAACAGAAACTCTAAACCAATTTTCTGTGATATTATTAACAGCGCTTCCCCTTTTTCCAAATTCTAGTGCCAAGTTAATAATGGTAAATTGGTAATCGTAATTTCTCCATTTACGTACAGGTAAACCAGCTCCAATACTCAATCCTGCTAACTTTAATTCTCTTCCATTTGCATTAATATAGTCTTTTCCAAAGAAGAACCCTGCTCTATAATTTGTAGTACTCCAAACATTGCTTCCTCTTACAGGATTGGGAGAAAATTGACCGCCAATTTTTACTTGCCAACTATTTACCAAAGCATCAGGAGATCCATAAAAACGATATTTAGTCCACTGTGTGGCTGTATATTCAGCACCAAAAGTCCATACATCAAAATTAGCTCTTGAATTCGCTACATTTTTTTGAATGGTAAATCCTATGGTATATGTTGATGGTAGTTGAACACTTCCTTTAATATTTCTTTGTTCAAAAACACTATCAATTTGTGCAACTTCTCCTACACCATTATATTGGAAAGTTTGGCGAATAATATCTTGACGAGCACCCATTTTTTGTCCTAAATTTCCGCTAGCACCAAAACGAAGTATATATCTATTTTCAGTGTTATTCGTTTTATCAGTAACCTGTTTTAATACCGTTTCGTATTGTATGCCTCCAGAAATAAATGTTCCTCCAAATGTTGTATTTGTAGCAGAGTTAGAATTATTATAGATAACGCTATCGTTATAAAAACCTCTTTTGGTAGATATTTCTTTGTTGCCAAAATTATAGCCCATATTAAACCCTAAACTTATATTTTTCCAACGCTTACCCAAACCAATAAAAGCTTGATTTAAACCGCCAGATCCTTCATACACGGTTTGTACACTATCTAAGTTGGGTATTCTTCCATTCTCAATTACTGCATAATTTACACGGCTTTTAGGCACTAACCCAAATGCCATACCTATATTTTTTTGCTTATTTATTGGAACAGCAAGTGCTAAATAAGATGGTGTAAAATTACTAGATGAAAACTTTGTTGTAGTTGCCTGATTTCTTAAAGTCCTATTATCAATTGTTAAACCCAAATCGTACGAAACGGTTTTAAAGTTTGCGTAAGAAGCAGGATTATTAAAGTTGATAGATTGACCAAGATTGGCACTTAACCCATCGGCATAAGCAACAGATAAACCACCCATTGCTCTGTTTATAATATGTTGACCTTGAAAATAATCGCCAAGACCGTATCGAGAGTAAGGAGAATTTTCTTGAGCTGAAGCCGCAAACACTATACTTGCTACACTAAAACACAACAAAATAATCTTACGGTTAATTGATAATACTAATTGCATATAAACCTGTATAGATTAAGTTAGGGTCGGCAAATATCTTGTTTTTTAAGTGCTGAACAAAAAAACCCATATCTCCGCCGGTTAATAGCACGTTAATATTATCATATTTTTCTTTATAAGCATCAATTATTCCATCAATTTCCTTACTCATGCCTAATAAAACGCCGCTTTGCAAATTTGTTTTTGTGTCATAACCCACTAATGGAAAATGATGTTCAGCAGGTACCATTGGCAACAAAGCTGTTTGTTCATGCATGGCTCTAAATCGCATATTCATACCTGGAGAGATACTTCCTCCTAAAAACTGGTGGTATTTATTGGTGAAATTATAGGTAATGCAAGTGCCTAAACCAATGGTTAAACTGTGTTGATTAGGAAATAAATGAACTGCTGCAGAACATAAAGCTAACCTATCTGCACCAATAGTTTCTGGTTTACCAACTGGTGTGGTTATGGGCAATTTACTTTGATGGTGTAATAAATGAAATTCGGTATTTGAACTTAATACATCAACAATTGCAGGGTTGTGTTTAATTACAGAAGATAAAATGGTTTTTTGGGGTTGATGTTTTTCTATCAATGAAAGAATAGTTGCTTCAGAATCGTTTGGTAAGGTTTCTACCGATTGTAGTGCACCATTATTAAATATGGCACATTTTAAACGTGTATTTCCAAAATCGAAGCATAAAGTTGATGGCATATTGAAAATTATTGAGTAGAAATAATTTATAGAATTAATGAACCGCCTTTGCAAAAAAGGCTTCTAACTGTTGAAATACATCTTTAAATATGGGAATTACTTTTCCTAAACCACTAATAACAATAGGTCCATATGGTTCTACATATTCATAACACTTAGAATTTGCAATGGTTTCGTTAGAAAAAATATGCAGTTGCGTTAAAAAAAACAAGATTACACTAAAAACCATGCTGTACAGTAAAGCATACAACAACATGCCGCCTAGTTTATTTACCCAACCCATAAGCATAAACTCTACGGTTTTTTCTAACATAGTTGCTGCAATTTTTACCAATAAAAATATTCCAACAATTACTACTAAAAAAGATAACAATGGCAGCCACGTTCCATTTAACTGTGCATGGTTTTGTAACCAAACTGCAACTACGGCTGATAGTTTTACTGCTGCCGCTAACCCAATTATGGCAGCTGCAAAAGAAAAAAGGGCTACAATTAATCCTCTATTGTAGCCTTTATAAAATGCAGAAAGTATCATTAAAAAAAATAGAATATCAATTGGCATAGTGGGTATAAAGGTGTTGATTGTTTTAAGCCAACAATTATTTACTGCTTAACGACTAAGTAACTCTTTTACAACAGCAGCAATTGCTTTACCATCTGCCTTACCTGCTAATTGTTTTGAAGCTACACCCATTACTTTTCCTAAATCGGCTAATGACAATGCACCCACTTCGGTAATAATATTTGCCACAATTTCTTTAATGGCAGCACCATCTAATTGCTTAGGTAAAAATTGTTCTATTACAGCTATTTCTTCAGCTTCTTTCGCTGCTAAATCGGCTCTGCCTTGTTGCGTAAAAATATCTAAGCTATCTTTTCTTTGCTTCATCATTTTTTGCAACATTTTCAATTCACCCTCTTCACTAATATTTCCGCCAGCACCAGGTTCTGTTTTAGCTTTAATTATTTCTGCTTTAATAGCTCTTAAACCACGTAATGTTGCTTCATCTTTGGCTTTCATGGCATCTTTCATTTTCGCCATTATTTCAT
Organism: Chitinophagaceae bacterium; assembly: GCA_049241285.1. Taxonomy (GTDB): domain Bacteria; phylum Bacteroidota; class Bacteroidia; order Chitinophagales; family Chitinophagaceae; genus Parasediminibacterium. Next base: position 25,845 of record JBMLQZ010000225.1, read on the forward strand.
TTTCTAAACTCATATTCTTATTTTTTACAACGGTAATTAAATTCAGATTATTGGTTTTCTTTTAATTGAATTTCTCTAAACTTGGTATAAAAGTCTTTTGCAAATTTTTTCATAGACTGAACCAATTCTTGTTGATGCGTAGCTCTATCAAAAGCATCGGCCATACCCATCATGGTTTGATAGTAAAAATCTGCCATTTCATCTACCATCATTTCTTTCGTCCACAAATCAATTCTTAAGGCACTTTTATCGGCTCCATCCCAAAAAGATACCATCATGGCTTTTGCTTTTTGCATCATATCTGCTGAGCTGTCTGTTGCTGACCAATTAATTTCTTGTGGCACCTTTTCATTATCTAAAACCACTTCAATATTAATATTCGATTTCATTTATTCTTTTTTTAATGCGTAATGTTTTCTTATGGCAAAAGTAACGGTTTGAAACAGAGTTTATAATTTCTTATTCAATTATACGATTCAAGTTTCGTAACTAGCTATTTCGTTCCACAACAATGTTGCCGCTTCTTGTAATTCATAATTTTTTACAGCCAACAATCCTTTCTGTATTAATGTAGAACGAAGAATTTCGTCTTTATACAATATAATTAATTGTTTAGCTAGGGTTTCTATATCGTTTAAGGGTGCTAGCAAAGCAGCATCACCAACTAAAGCTTCAATGGAAGGCTCGTTTGTTGTAATTACAGCAACACCACTTTTGAATGCTGCTAATGTTGGCAAAGCGTATCCATCGTAAGCATCTGCAAATACTACACCATAAGCTGCTGAAATAATTAGACCCGTTTCTTCATCTGTTGTGGCTGATAATAACACTACATCTTCTCTATATTTATAAGTGGCCAATTTATCTTTTATGGCAGCCATTGCAGTTACAGAAAGCCCCATTACCAATAGCTTCATACTGCTTTTTTGCCATTTTTTAAATTGAGAAAATGCTTTTAGCACATTCATTAAATTATTTTCTGGCAATATAGATGCTATGTATACATAATATGCATGTGCATCGGCATAGCTTTCTTTTACCATTTCTGCTTTTTCCCAATGTATGGGTTGAAATATATCTGATACAAAATAGTTGATGCTCTTTACTTTTTCATTAGATAATTGAAATTGCTTAGTAATGGTTGTTTGAGTATTAGAATTGCTAACAATTAATGTTGTAGCTTTTTGAAGAAACTTTTTGGTTAGAAATTGACTGTATTTTTTTTGTGGTTGAATAATGGGTGCTAATAGATACCCATGTATGGCATTATCGGCAAAAACAATTTGTGGAATATTGGTTCTTAAACTTGTAATAGCATAAGGCTGAATACAAACTTGTGTTGATAATTTTTTTAATTTTTGGGGAAGTTGAACATGATACCAATAATGAATACGCCATTGGTTTTGATGTAGTGGTTCAACAATTTCAACAAAACAATTAGATGGTTGCTTAAATGCAACTTCGTTTGGGTTTTGTAAAAAAATGGTGAATTGGTGTTGAGGGCATTTATTACACCAAATAGCTACCATTTGCAAAACATAATTACTATAGCTGCTAAAACTATTTTGCTGTATAGAAATAAGATTTATTGCTATATGCATACTAGCTGCAAAAAGTTTGAATGAAAATGGTAAACGTATTTAATTGTAAATGCTTCTATAAAGCACCTGTGAATTGCTTTAAGAATCGAATATCGTTTTGGCTGTATAAACGCAAGTCGTTTACTCGGTATTTTAATTGACAAATTCTTTCAACTCCCATACCAAAAGCAAAACCTGTGTATTTGTTGCTATCTATTCCAAAGTTTTCTAACACTTTAGGGTGCACCATACCACTTCCTAAAATTTCAACCCAACCAGTATGTTTACAAACATTACAGCCATCGCCACCACAAATTAAACAGCTAATATCCATTTCTGCACTTGGCTCTGTAAAAGGAAAGTATGATGGTCTAAAACGCACTTTTACATCTTTGCCAAACATTTCTTGTACAAAAAAGTAAAGTGTTTGTTTTAAATCGGCAAAGCTTACATTTTCATCAATATACAAACCTTCTACTTGATGAAAAAAGCAATGCGCTCTTGCACTAATGGTTTCGTTTCTATACACTCTACCAGGGCAAATAACTCTAATAGGTGGCTTTTGAGTTTCCATAACCCTTGCTTGAACGCTACTAGTGTGTGTACGAAGTAACCATGCAGGATTTTGGTTGATGTAAAAAGTATCTTGCATATCTCTTGCAGGATGATCTTCGGGTAAATTCATAGCACCGAAGTTGTGCCAATCATCTTCAATTTCTGGACCTTCTGCAACAGAAAAACCTAATCTTTTAAAAATTGAAACTATTTGATTACGAACAAGACTTAATGGGTGTCTTGTACCAACAGCAATTTCGTTGCCGGGTAAACTATAATCGGCTGTGTTTACAGTTTGCTGTGTGTTGCTTAACACGCCATCGCTAAGTTGTTGATAGTGTGTTTCTGCAAACAATTTAAACTCGTTTAAAATTTGTCCGAACGCTTTTTTTTGATCGTTGGGTACATTTTTCATTTCGGCCATTACGGTTTTTACCAACCCTTTTGTGCCTAAATATTGTATACGAAATGCCTCTAATGCTTCTGCTTTTGTAGCTGTAGCTGCTGCTATTGCTTGCTTATATTGTTCTATTTGTTGCAACAAATGTTCCATTTGGCGAAGATAGCAGAATGGTTGAATTTGTAACGCATTTTGTATTGGGTATTGAAATTATGCCTTAGCTATTGGTTAGTTTTGATTTGATGAACAGCGAACAAAACGATGAACGGAGCGTCGCAACGGCGGTTTGATGGTTTTGCAACAGCTGATTACTACATAAAAAAGAGGTTAGCCTTTTTGGACCAACCTCTTTTTACGGTAACATACGTTTATTTACAAATATTTATCGCCTTTGCTGCGTTTTACTTCGGCCACATATTCTTTAATGGCTTGTTCTTTCTCTTTTTTACAAATGAGTAAGGCATCTTTGGTATCTATTACCACAAAATCTTCTAAGCCTTGTAAAACCAATAGTTTGTCTTTTGGTGCACTAATCATACATTTTGTAGCGTCTATAATAATAACATTATCGCTAGCAACAGCATTGCCTAAATAATCTTTTTCTAAATTATCATAAGCACTTGTCCATGTTCCTAAATCGCTCCAGCCAAAGGAAGAAGGAATTACAAATACGTTTTCTGCTTTTTCCATTAATGCAATGTCAATAGCTACATTTTTACATAATGGATAAATACGCTCTATAGCCTCTTTTTCTTGAGGTGTGTTTAAATGTTGTTTTTCAGCATCGAACAATTCAAAGGTTTCTAAATCGTATTTTTCAAAAGCATCAACTACATCTTTTGCTTTCCAAATAAAAATGCCGCCATTCCATAAAAAGTCGCCACTTTCTAAAAACTTTTTGGCAATTTCTAAATCGGGTTTTTCTGTAAATGTTTTTACACGGTAAATGCCATTTCCTGCATCATCGTTTTGATCGTATTGAATATAACCATATCCTGTATTTGGATAAGTTGGCTTAATTCCTAAGGTAATAAAGGCGTTATTATTACTTACAAATTCTAATGCTTTTTTAGAAATTTCGGTAAATGTTGCTGTATCTGCAATCATATGATCGCTTGGAGCTACAATTAATGCCGCATTTGGATTTTGTAATAATAATTTAAAAGAAATATAGGCTACACAGGGTGCTGTATTTTTTCTACTTGGCTCGGCAATAATATTTTCTACAGGAATATCTGGTAACTGCTCTGCACAAATATGGCTATATTCTTTTGCTGTAACTACATATATATTTTCTTTAGGAACAAAAGCGGCATAACGCTCAAACGTCCATTGAATTAAACTTTTACCAGTATTTAAAATATCTAAAAACTGTTTAGGATATCCAGTACGACTTTGTGGCCAAAAGCGACTACCAATACCACCAGCCATAATGGCTACATAATAATTAGGGTTATTCATTTTATTTATTTCTAGTTGAGTAATACTATTTTTCAAATATATAGTGCTTATTCTTTTCTTGTGTTATTAAATTGTTGGATTTGAAAAAGTGTTTTTTAAAATGCCTTGTTGAAGTACAAATTGAAAAACATTTTTACATAATACCTTCTTTTATTAAATCGTGTAAATGTAAAATGCCTACATATTTTAGCCCATCTACCACAATCAATTGACTAATATCGTACAAGGCAAAAATTTCTAATGCATCTACAGCCATTGTTTCTGGTTGAATGGCTTTGGGGTTTGGTGTAAGAATATCTTTAGCAGTTATATGTGAAATATCATTAGTTTTTTCAAGCATTCTTCTGAGATCACCATCCGTGATAATCCCCAACAACT